>CAZIJT010000036.1:0-20765 GCA_964539595.1 uncultured Thiohalophilus sp.
CCTCGGCATGCACCTCCGGTTTTGTGACCCACGTCGAAGCCAGGTCGCCCCCATTGGTTCTTACTACGGGTGTTAGTGTAACGCAAAGCTCGGGGAAATATATAGGGATTATCCGCTAATCTGTAGGTTCGATTTCAATCGAACGGGGATGGGTGAAATGGCTGGGAGGGGCTTTGGCTTGTACGGCTGAAGCCGTACCTACATGCCAAGTAGTTCCTAGCTCCTCGTGCCTTTTAATATCCGGGCTTTGTCGCGCTTCCAGTCCTGTTCTTTATCGCTGGCGCGTTTATCCTGAGTCTGTTTGCCTTTGGCCATGGCGATTTCCAGTTTGGCGCGGCCGCGTTTCCAGAACATGGCGGTGGGGACGAGGGTGAAGCCTTTGCGGTCTACCGCGCCGATGAGTTTGCAGAGTTCTTCCCGGTGCAGCAGCAGTTTTCGACTGCGCTGAGGTTCCGGGTGGATATGGGTGGAGGCGGTGTTCAGCGGTGTGATCATGGCACCAAACAGGAAGGCTTCACCATTATTAATCATGACATAGCTGTCGCGCAGCTGGATATGCCCGGCGCGCAGACTTTTGACTTCCCAGCCCTGCAATACCAGACCGGCCTCAAAGCGTTCACTGAGGACGTAGTCGTGACGTGATTTTTTGTTCAGCGCAATAGTATTACTGGGCGCTTTCTTTTTCTTTTTTGCGTTTGCCATCTGAGTATTATATCTGAGCTGCGCGCAGATTGTCCTGGATCTCACTTGTGATATTTTAGTTTTTGCTGGAAAATCAGTGTCTTTAAATCTTTAGGAACAAACCTTTATGGGGAGCAAACGTGTATCCATTCATGGCCAGTGGTCGTCTCGCTGGGCATTTATTCTGGCCGCAACCGGTTCGGCGGTGGGGCTGGGTAACATCTGGAAGTTCCCCTATATTACCGGCGAGAATGGCGGTGGCGCGTTTGTGCTGGTCTATCTCATCTGCATCGCGCTGATTGGTATTCCCATTATGATGGCGGAAGTGATGCTGGGACGGCGGGGGCGTCAAAGCCCGGTGAATACCATGGCGACACTGGCGGTGGAGGCCGGGCACCGACCTTACTGGAAATGGCTGGGCTGGCTGGGCGTGGTGGCCGGGTTCCTGATTCTTTCTTATTATAGTGTGATCGCAGGCTGGGCACTGGCCTACGTATTTCGGACGGCTTTTGGCACCTTCACCCTGGCGACCACCGATGGTGTTAATAGTATTTTTGCCGACTTTGTCGGTGCGCCCGAGGGACTGTTGTTCTGGCACACGCTGTTTATGGTGATGACCATGATTGTCGTTGCCCGAGGGGTCAAGGGCGGGCTGGAAAAAGTCGTCAAATTCCTGATGCCGGGGCTGTTTATCATGCTGGTGGTGCTGGTGGGCTACGCGATGAACTCTGGTGAATTTGGCCGGGGTCTTGAATTTATGTTTTATCCAGACTTCTCCAAAATCACCCGGGATGGCGTACTCATAGCAATGGGGCACGCGTTTTTTACCCTCAGTCTGGGGATGGGGGCGATCATGGTTTACGGCTCCTATCTTCCTGCAAATACCTCGATTGCGCGTACTTCGATCATTATCGCACTGGCTGACACCGCGGTGGCACTGATGGCGGGGATGGTGATTTTTCCAATAGTCTTTGCCAACAATCTGGAACCTGGTACGGGACCCGGCCTGATCTTCCAGACCTTGCCGCTGGCGTTTGGTCATATGCCGGGCGGGGTCTTTTTCGGTACCCTGTTTTTTGTTTTGCTAACCTTTGCCGCCTGGAGTTCCAGCATCTCATTGATTGAACCGGCGGTGGCCTGGCTGGTGGAAAACCGGGGGATTGGGCGCATGCCCGCCTCGGTGATCATGGGGATTATTTGCTGGTTGTTTGGCCTGCTGACGGTATTTTCATTTAACCTCTGGGCAGAGTTTACGCCGCTGGATATGTTTGAGCGCTTTGAAGGCAAGACCCTGTTTGATCTGCTGGATTATCTGACCTCGAACATTATGTTGCCGCTGGGCGGGTTACTGATTGCTGTTTTCTCAGTCTGGATTATGAAATGTGAAGCCAGCCGTGATGAGCTGGAATTGGGTGAAGGCTTTGCCTATATGAGCTGGCGCTTTCTGGTACGCTACATCACCCCGATTGCGGTGATAATTGTATTTCTACGCGCCATCGAGGTGATCTAGTTTTGTTGCACAGGACTCTCGTTTGACCGCTATTACTAAAACGGCATTGGTGGAATACAGTGCGGAGCAAATGTACCGACTGGTGGACGATGTTCCTCGCTATGCCGAATTTTTGCCCTGGTGTCGGACTGCAAAGGAACTCGAACGAACGGAAGCGGAAGTCCGAGCCAGTCTGGAAATTGCACACAGCGGGCTGCATAAATCCTTCACTACGCGCAACCGACTGGTAAAAAATCAGAGTATCGAAATTCATCTGGTCGAGGGGCCATTTCGACATTTGTATGGTATCTGGCGTTTTCAACCGCTGGGGGATGGGCAGGCCAGTAAGGTAACGCTGGAAATGGATTTTGAGTTTTCCAATAAGCTGGTCTCAATGACCTTTGGCAAGGTGTTCACTTTTATTGCATCAACCCTGGTCGATGCCTTTGTAAAACGGGCGAAAGAAATTTATGGCTGATTCGAACACAGAAATGCTGCATGTCGAAGTGGCGTACGCGCAGGAAAAGGTGCAGGAAATCATTAAACTTGAGGTACAGGTGGGCACGACCCTGGAGCAGGTAATACCGCTGTCCGGTATTCTGCAACGCTTTCCAGAGATCGATCTAGAGAAAAATAAGCTCGGTATTTTTGGCAAAATCAGCAAACGGGATACGCTGCTGCGTGAAGGTGATCGGGTTGAGATATACCGTCCTCTGATTGCCGATCCCAAGGCATCGCGTCGCAAACGGGCAGAAAAAAAGTCACAGGCCTCCTCCTGAGCCAGACTCAGACAAATAAAGCTCGGGGGCAATTTAGATAGAACAGATGAAGCCGAATCAGGTAAAATAGACAACTTAATGGTGGCTTGTATCGGTTCCCCCGCGACGATAGGCCGTAAACTCCGCCAGGCCTGGAAGGGAGCAACGGTAGCGGTTGACTCGGGTGCCGGGGTGTAGCTGGTATGAGCCGCCTCCATTATTTTAGTAGCTGGTAGCTAGTGGTCAGGAGTTGCAGGCTAGGGTTTTCCTTGCTACTAGCCACTCGCTACTCGCAACATGGCAGGACGTATGAGCTATCAGGTACTGGCGCGCAAGTGGCGGCCACGGACATTTGAACAACTGGTCGGCCAGGAACACGTGCTGCGTGCTCTGATTCATGCGCTGGATGAAGATCGCCTGCATCATGCTTTTTTGTTTACCGGTACGCGCGGGGTGGGGAAAACCACCATCGCCCGCATTCTGGCCAAATCCCTTAATTGCGAACAAGGTGTCAGCAGCCATCCCTGTGGTGAATGTTCGGCTTGCCGGGAAATTGATGAAGGCCGGTTTGTCGATCTGATTGAAGTTGATGCCGCTTCCCGCACCAAGGTTGATGAAACCCGCGATCTGCTCGATAACGTGCAATACGCCCCCACTAGGGGTCGCTATAAAGTCTATCTGATCGATGAAGTTCACATGTTCTCCAACCACAGTTTCAACGCCCTGTTGAAAACCCTGGAAGAACCGCCGCCACATGTAAAATTCCTGCTTGCCACTACCGATCCGCAAAAGCTGCCGGTAACGATTTTATCCCGCTGTCTGCAATTCAATCTGCGTCGTTTAGCGCCGCAGTGGATTGAGGATTATCTTGCGAAAGTTCTCACCCAGGAAGCCATTGAAGCGGATGCCCCTGCTTTAAAACAACTGGCGCGTGCGGCAGATGGCAGTATGCGCGATGCTTTAAGTTTACTGGATCAGGCCATTGCCTTTGGCGGCGGCAAGGTGGGCGATGCGGATGTGCGCGCGATGTTGGGTACGATTGACAGCGAGCATGTGTTGAGGATTTTACAGGCGCTAGCCGAGCAGAATGCCACCGCAGTCATCACTGAAGTTTCGCAACTGGCCGAACAGGCAGCGGATTTTTCCGAGGCACTGGCCGAACTTATTTCTACCCTGCAACATATCGCGCTAGTGCAACAGATCCCCGACGCATGGGATGAAAGCATGGGTGAGCAAGCGGTATTGCAGACGCTGGCGGAGATGCTCAAGCCAGAAGAGGTGCAGCTGTTTTATCAGATAGCATTAATTGGTCGCCGGGATCTGCCACTCTCACCCGAACCCCGAGGTGGGCTGGAAATGGTCTTGCTGCGCATGCTGGCTTTTCGACCTGCTGATGGGCGACCTTCAGGATCACAGGCTGCTCCAGCATCGATGACCTCTCCCAAGCTTCAGCCTGCGCCAGTTTCAAAACCGGTTGCAGAGACTCGGGTTGAAACAAATAGCGCGCTAACAAATTCAGTGAGCGCTCCTGATTCAGCAGCAACTGTAAAAACAGCCGAGAAAAGTTCAGCAACAGACTGGCATCAAATTGTTGAAGGTTTGCAACTCAGTGGTATTTTGCAGCAACTGGCGGCGCATTGTGCGCTGAGTCATCAGGATGAAAATTCAATCTGTCTGTGTCTGGATGATGTGGGCGCACCGATGTTAAATCCTGAGCGAGAAAAACAATTACAGGCAATGCTAAATAATTATTTAGGCCGCACAGTTTCATTGCGCATTGAAGTGAAAACGTCTGAAGTTGAAAACCCCGCACAACGCCAGCAGCGGTTACAACAAATGCGGCAGCAGGAAGCCAAAAGCGCAATTGAAAATGATGAAAACGTGCGTTCGTTGATTGATGCCTTTGATGCCACGGTGAACCCGCAAAGTATTCAGCCGCAAGACTAAAATTTTACGGCATAATTTTTAAATATTATTTTTAGAAGAGGCAAATACAATGAAAGGTGGAATCGGTAATTTAATGAAACAGGCTCAGCAGATGCAGGCCGATATGCAAAAAGCACAGGAAGAAATGGCCAATATCGAAGTGACCGGCAAGTCCGGCGGCGGACTGGTTTCAGTGGTGATGACCTGTCGTCATGATGTTAAACGCGTTGAGATTGACGATAGCGTGATGGATGATAAAGAAATGCTGGAAGACTTGTTTGCCGCTGCGGTGAATGATGCCGTGCGTCAGGTTGAACAAACCACACAGGACAAATTTTCCGGAATGACCGATGGGATGAATTTGCCCGGCGGTTTCAAACTACCATTTTAATCGATGTCCTTCAGTCCTCTAATTGCTCAGTTGATTGAAGTGCTGTGTTGCTTGCCGGGCGTGGGTCCGAAGTCTGCGCAGCGCATGGCTTTTCATTTACTCCAACGAGATCGAGAAGGCGCAAAACAAATTGCGATGGCCTTGCTGGAGTCGGTTGAACGTATCGGCCAGTGTAGTCAATGTCGTACTCTGAGCGAGCAAACGATCTGCGAACTCTGCGCCAGCCATAAACGTGATCGCAGTTTGCTGTGCGTGGTAGAGTCGCCTGTCGATGTGCAGGCGATATTACAGGCCGCAAATTATAAAGGTCTGTTTTTTGTATTGATGGGACACCTATCACCGTTAGACGGCATTGGCCCGATTGATATTGGTCTGGATAAACTGGCCACGCGACTGGATGAAGGTGAGATTCAGGAAGTTATTCTGGCCACCAATCCAACCGCAGAAGGCGAAGCCACCGCGCATTATATTGCCGAGATCATTGAATCAAAATCAGGTGTTCGCGCTACGCGTATTGCGCATGGTGTCCCCGTGGGAGGCGAGCTGGAATTTGTTAATAGCAGCACCTTGTCTCGCGCCTTCAATGCGCGCACCGAAATATAAAGCATGTAGGTGCGATTTCAATTGTACATGTACGGCTGAAGCCGTACCTACATTAAGGATGACTAAAGTCGAGTTTTGGCAATCGCTTAAATGCCTGGCTGGCCTGCCTGCAGGCGGTTTTAAAATAATTATATCCCCGTTCATCTATCTGACAGGCGCTGTTGTGGCGGTCGGCATAAATGAGTCCTATTGCTTCATCATCCACAAAAATTGACATGGCAACAAAAGAGTTGGTGTTGATCAGTTTTTGAAACTCTTTGGGCACCAGTGGCCAGAACTTTGTTCGGTTTTGATCATTAATTAAAACCGCCTGTGATTTTTCCATCAGGCGGCTGAACAGGTGTGGTGTTGTCAGATTGATCTCGAAGCGGCTGAACAGGGGATCATTATCAACCCCAATAATTTTCTCTGCCTTGAGTAGCTTGGCTTCTGCATCTAGTCGGGCAAACACGACCCGGTTGAGGCCAATGCCATCATGCAGACCTTTGAGAATATGGCTGATAAGTTCGTAGGTGTTTTCCGTCGGTAATTTTTTCTGGGTTAATATTCCCAGCAGAAGTTTCAACGACTCAACCTGTGGCATCAGGCAAATTTCTGCGCCATCTTCTTCGATCTCTTCACTCTCCTGATCTTCGTTTTCTGTTTTGATTGCAGGCGGGATGCTGGCAAGTTCCAACGCAGCAGGGGCAACCCCATAGAGGGCAGACTCATGGGCGACATCCACCGCCAGTATATGTGTGCCGCTTATCAACTGACTCAGATTTGTTTTTAGCCATTCGGCTGCCTGTTTCTGAATATTACAGGTTTTTTCTCCATACCAGTCCAGTGCTGCGCCGCGAGCCAGTTGCACGCCGAGCATAATGCCGTAGGCGCGTGGAAATTTGGCATTTTCCGGGTGCAGGGATTCGAGTAGAAGATCGGGCAGTTTCCATAGTCGTGCCAGTTTGGCGGTGAGCTGATCAAGCGTAAACCCGAGCACAATAAACTGGGCTTCTTCTGAGGCAATGTTTTTTTCGTGGCGCATGCTGTCTACTTGATCGAGCAAGCTGGGGGCATACATGGCAACGAACATTTCACCGATGAAATGTAATTGCGTGGCCGCAAAGACTTCTTCTGGAGTCATATCTCGGCGCTCAGTTGCCCAGCGTGTGGCCTGACGTGCGGCATGGTAAGCGCGGGAAAAGGTTTTTAGCAGGCGGGTTCTGGCTACGTCCTTGAGTGAATCTTCAATTGTTGGCAGACGTTGGGGCAACTCATTGACCTGTTCGATACCGAGAATCATTAAGGCCTGTGGAATGGTAGTAATGTCTGTACTTAAGGATCCGGAGGTCTTGGCATTGCCCAGCCGCAACAGATGAATGACCAGTCCGGGATCCAGTTCAACGGCGTTTTCCAGATCAGAGACCGGTGCATTTTCTCGGGCACAGTATTGGCGCAGAGCGCTGATAGTGGCCTCAAGAACCGGGACAGGTTTGTGGCCAATACGTTTTACCCATTCATCCAGACTGAGATTCATATCAGTATATCCTGACAAATGAGGGGGTAGTTAAGCGAGATAAATAGATCATTGCCCTTAATATCGGTTGAAGTGTCGTTGTCTTTAGGGGGCGTTGATGAATAATCTTATTTGTCAGAAACGGCATTGAAAAATAATTCCAGCAGTCGAAAATATTTCGCATATAGGCTTAAGTTTTTTGTTCCAGACGTCGATAAGAATACTGAATAAAAGCGGGTAGTTGTGCTGATAATTTGCGCAAACCTGTGATAACAGACACATATATAAGGACATGTAATCCTGCAATGAAATTATTGATCGGTCTCATCATGGTGCTGGGTGCTGTATTCGGTGGTTACATACTGTCGCACGGTAATCTGGCATCGCTTTACCAGCCTTTTGAATTGTTGATTATTCTTGGTGGCGCGATGGGTGCCTTTGTTATCGCAAACCCACCGAAAGTTATATTTTCCGCACTGAAAAGTCTTGGTCGCTTGTTCAAAGGTAGCCTGTATAAAAAACAGACATTTATGGAATTGCTTTCATTGATGTTTGCCTTGTTTGGCAAGGCGCGCAAAGAAGGTTTGATGGCGCTGGAAGCGGATATTGACGAACCGAATGAGAGTGAAATTTTCAAAGAATATCCCGGTATATTGAAAAATCACCACCTGATTGACTTTGTCTGTGATTATTTACGTCTAATGGTTGGCGGTAATATGAATGCATTTGAATTAGAAAACCTTATGGATCTGGAGCTGGAAACCCATCACCACGAGTTGGCAGAGTCGAGTCATGCCGTTACCAATATGTCGGATGGCTTGCCGGCTTTTGGTATTGTTGCGGCGGTAATGGGGGTGGTGATTACCATGGGTTTTATTAGTGAACCCCCTGAAGTATTGGGGGCGCATGTGGGTGCAGCCCTGGTCGGGACTTTTCTAGGTATTTTATTGGCTTATGGGATTGTTGGTCCTATGGCTAATGCAATGGCGGCACAGGAAGCGGAAGAAGGTAAATTATTTGAATGTGCAAAAGTTTGTATCATGGCTACGCTCAATGGTTATACCCCGCAGATAGCGGTGGAGTTTGGCCGCAAGGCATTGAGTAGCGATATGCGTCCCGGGTTCATTGAGCTTGAGGAACATATTAAGAGTATGAAGAAATGATTCTCGGAAAGAGTTAAATACCAGTGGCAGGTGATGATAAAAAACAACCGATAGTCGTAAAGAAAATCATCCAGGGTGGTGGTGGACATCATGGCGGCTCCTGGAAAGTGGCCTATGCTGATTTTGTTACTGCGATGATGGCGTTTTTTTTGTTGCTATGGCTATTGGGTATTACCGATGAAATGCAACGTGAAGGCATTTCTGACTGGTTCAAAAACCCCTCGGGTATTAAAGGACCCGGTGGTGCAAGTACCAGCATGATTAAACTGGGTGGCACCAAGGATATTCCTAAAGGTGATGGCCATAAATCTGAACAGCATGCACCGGCTTCTGAGCCGGAAGTAGAGAAATCGCCCGAGGACAAAGTAAAAGAAGTTGAGAAAAAAGAAGACAAGAAACGTCTGGATAAATTGCTGGAAAAACTCAAGGCCGCGATTGAAAGCAGTAAGGAGCTAAAAAACTTCAAGGATCAACTGTTACTTGAAATTACTCCGGATGGTCTGCGGGTGCAGATTATCGACAATAAAAACCGACCCATGTTTGCTTTGGGCAAGGCCGATCTAAAATCCTATACCAAGGTGATCCTGAGAAAGATCTCCAAACTGGTGGTGCAGGAAGTTCCTAACCTGGTTAGCATTACCGGCCATACCGATGCCACGCCTTTCCCCAAGGGTTATATCGAATATGAAGATCGTTATGGCAATGATTATCGCAAGCCCTATACCAACTGGGAACTCTCAGCTGATCGCGCCAATGCGGCTCGACGTGAATTGTTAAAGGGCGGTATGCCTAATGATCAGCTAGGACGCATCGTCGGGCTGGCTTCATCGGTATTGCATGATAAGAAAAATCCACGCAGCCCCAAAAATCGGCGTATCAGTATTCTGATTATGAACAAGGCAGCAGAAGAAGCGATGGGACGGGTTGAAGGTTCGGTTAAACCTGAGATAACAGCTTCGGTGAAGCAAGCCGCGCATTAATTATGTAAGTTGGGCTGAGCGGTAGTGAAGCCCAACAAATATTGAGCAGTACTGGCTAATCAAAAAAAATACTCGTTGGGCTTCGTTTCACTTGGCCCAACCTACCCCAAGCTATATTTTAGATTTCTTCAAGTGACACCAGTATGCGTAGATAACTCGCATGGCGTGAAGCACTGATCTCCTCATTTTTTAGCGCAGCTAGAACTTCACAGCCGGGCTCGTTGCGGTGTTTACAGTCTCGGAAACGACATTGATCCTGACGTTGCACAAATTCAGGAAAGCCCTGCGCCAGTTGTTCGGGGCTAACATTCCAGAGTCCGAACTCACGTATTCCCGGTGAATCAATCAGCGTACCTGAATCGAGCAGGTGATAGAGATAGGCCGTGGTGGTAGTGTGTCGGCCTTTGCCAGTGGCGTCGGAGACTTCACCTATACGCGCATTGACATCAGGTAGTAGACGGTTGAGCAGGGATGATTTTCCCACACCCGACTGGCCGACAAGAATGCTGGTTTTGTCGCGAAGACATTCATTCAAATGATTGAAGGCTTCATCTTCATGTGCGCTGGTATAAATAATTGGGTAGTTCAGTTGCTGGTAAACGGAGAGTCGTTGCTGGTAATGCGCTTGTTGTTTTTCATCCAGTAGATCGGTTTTATTCAATACGATAACAGGCGTGATATCGGTCAGAGTGGCGGCGACCAGATAACGATCCAGCAGGCCTTCGTTGAGTTCGGGCAGAGAGGCGCAGACGATCAGGATCTGATCGATATTCGCGGCAATAATTTTTTGTTTGCCTCGGGCATCGGGACGAGCCAACAAACTGCTACGTGGTTTGAGTTCATGGATAATACAGGAGTTGGGATCAGGATAATGCCAGCTTATGTGATCACCGCAAACCAGTGGCGGCAGGTTGCGCCGGGCGCTACAACGATGTTCCTGACCGTGTTCATCTTCAATGACGATGCGCTTGCCAAAGTGGGCAATGATGCGCCCAGCATTATTTTCACCGGTTGAAGATTTTTGTTTGTTACTGGTGTTTGTTGTTGATGAGTGTTGCCGTGACATGCAGGAGGACTACTATTTCTTGAACTTGTAGAATTGCTGGTTCAGATAGCTGATCACATCATCAATTTTTTGCTGTGGCCAGTCGATGCCGATATTTGTTTCACAGCGGTTGACCTGATCTTGCAATGCTGGGTAGTTAGTAATGCGGCGATTTTTACGAACATAGATAGCATCAGGATCGCCCGACATAATGGAGGTATGACAGCTGCGGCAATTTTTATCGTGCAGGGTTTTAGTTTTTTGTAAATCGCCTGCGTATGCGCTAGTGGCAAGCAGGCTGCTCAGCGCAAATGCGGAAAAAATAAAAATTTTGGTCTGGGGCATGATCCTGTTTCCTTATCGTGGTATCGATATTTATGCAGATGCAGCTGGCTCAAGTTTAGCGGATAAATGCGCAATCCGTACAGAGGCTGGAGGATGCGAGTCATGGAAGGCCGAATACAATGGATCCGGGGTCAGGGTGCTGGCATTTTCTTCGTAAAGTTTGACCAGCGCCTTAACCAGATTGTCCGCATTACTATTTTCCGCGGCAAAGTCGTCAGCTTCGAATTCATGCTTGCGACTGACCCAGGCGAAGATGGGTTGCATATAGATAGAGAATAGCGGGGCGACCATCATGAACAGGGTCAGGGCGATATAGGTTGATGACTGGCTCACACCCAGTCCAGTATAAAAATCGTCGTACTGCATCAAGCCGCCGAGCAGTGCCAGACTTAACAGACTGATAATGGCCATGGAAACGATGCGTTTTTTAATATGGTTGCGTCGGAAATGCCCCAGCTCATGTGCCAGCACGGCTTCGACTTCATCGACATTGAGGGACTTTAGCAGGGTGTCAAAAAACACAATGCGTTTGTTATCGCCCAGCCCGGTGAAATAGGCATTGCCATGACTGGAACGGCGCGAACCGTCCATGATGAACACACCCTTGCTGGTAAAGCCGCAACGATCCAGTAACTGCTCGATGCGCTGTTTCATCTCGGCATCGTCCAGTGGCGCGAATTTGTTAAATAGCGGAGCGATAAACGCAGGGTAGGCCCACATCATAAACAGGCTGAAGCCCGTCCAGACCAGCCAGACATAGACCCACCAGTAGTCGCCAGCGCCTTCCATTAGCCACAGTACGACCCAGAGCAGGGGCAGGCCAATCGCCGCCATCAACAAAGTTTGTTTAATGAGATCGCTGACAAATAACAGGGCAGTGGTCTGGTTGAAGCCGAATTTTTGTTCGATAGCGAAGGTGCGGTAAATACTGAAGGGCATATCCAGCACGGCCGAGATCAGGGTCATGCTGAAAATGACTGCAACCCCGGTGATGACCGGATTCCAGTCCTGTCCTCGCCACTGTGTATCCAGCCAGTCCAGGCCACCGCCCAGCGTCCAGCCTAATAGCAGCAGGGCACCAAAAAAGAGTTCCCAAATATCCATGCGGGTATTTGTGCGGCTGTAATCGGCGGCTTTTTGATGGGCTTCCAGACTGATACGTTCAGCAAAGGCATCGGGCACGGCTGCGCGGTGAGCCGCGACATAGCTGCGCTGGCGCAGGGTTAACCAGAGCTGGATTGCGAGAGAAAGGCCAAGGGCGGCAAGGAATATATAAGTCAGTGAATTCATAATTTTCTATCAAACTAAATGAGCAGGGAAGGGTAGCCTTTGATAGAATCCAAGGCAAGTATTTTGCCCAATGAGACCCACAACATTATGACTCAGGATGCCAACAACCTTATCTGGATCGATCTGGAAATGACCGGACTGGACACGATGAATGATCGAATCATCGAAATTGCCACTATTGTTACCGACAGTAACCTCACTATATTAGAAGAAGGCCCGATGCTGGCCATTCATCAGCCGGATGAAGTGATGGCCGCGATGGATGACTGGAACACCAAACAACATGGTGGCTCAGGTCTGACCGAGCGGGTGCGCGTGAGCACGATAAATGAAGCCGAAGCCGAAGCCCAGACTATCGAGTTCCTGCAAAAGTACCTGTCCAAAGGTGTATCACCCATGTGCGGCAACAGCATTTGTCAGGATCGGCGTTTTCTCGCTCGTTGTATGCCAGAGCTAGAGGCTTTTTTCCATTACCGTAATCTGGATGTCAGTAGCATCAAGGAATTGGCCAAGCGCTGGAAGCCCGAGGCCTGTAAGGGGCTGGTTAAAAACTCCAGCCATCTGGCACTGGACGACACTCGCGACTCAATTAATGAACTGATTCATTATCGAGAACATTTTTTCAAGGACTAAACAAAAGTCCCCAAGCTTAGAGAAACGCTAAGGAAGCTCTGATTAATTCCCTGCTGTTTGGCAGCGAATTGTCCTCGTAGGTGCGGCTTCTACCCTTCGGGCACATGAGCCGCACATGTTCGCCTCATGCTGCCCGAAGGGTAGAAGGCGAACCTACAACGGATCCCCTGTCCATCTGCGGCGGGATCGTTCGTTAGTCATTTTTCCGTCCCCACTATTTTCCCAATTAGCGTCAATACTTCGGCGATAGCGTCTCCCCCCCTTTTCAAGTGATTGATTCAAAACAGTAACGCCTTACTGTCATTAGTGGTATGTGATTTGCATCTGTGTGCTTCGCAGGGGAGAGATTAATGGATCCATATCGGGTTCATTAAATTGTTTATTTTTTTCAGGAAGGGAATATGGCCGAGAAAGAAGCTGATGAAGATCTGGATCTGGACGTCAAAACGGGGGGCAAGTCCAATAGCCTTATCCTGATTGCGCTTGTGGTTCTGTTGCTGCTAGTGGGCGGCGGTGGCGCAGCATTTTTCCTGCTCGGTGGTGATGATAAGGCGACAGATACTGAGACCAGTGATACCACGGAACATGAGGCGGAAAAAGTCGAAGTAAAAGAAACCCACTACTTTGTGTTAGGCAAGGAATTTGTGGTGAACCTTGAAGACAACAGCAAGGTAAAATTCATGCAGGTCGAGATCCAGGTAATGGCGCACCAGATGGAACCCTTTAGCTTGATTGAACATCACATGCCGGTTATCCGTAATAAAGTGATGATGATCCTTAGCAGTCAGAAATATGAAGAAGTGAATACTCGGGAAGGCAAAGAAAAGCTGCGAGCAGAAATCAAACAGGCCATTCAGGAGGTAATTCATGAAGAATCTCCCGAGACTAATATTGAGGCGGTGTATTTCACCAGCCTGATCATGCAGTAGGACAAAACTATGTCAGTGAATGATCTCTTATCTCAGGATGAAATCGATGCCCTTTTGCATGGCGTTGATAGTGGTGACGTCAATACTGAAGATGATATTGCTGCCCATGATGGAGTAGCCCGAGAGTTTGATTTTACCAGCCATGATCGCATTGTTCGCGGTCGCATGCCCACTCTGGAAATGGTTAACGAGCGTTTTGCCCGGCGTTTACGAATAAGCCTGTTTAACATGTTGCGTCGCTCGGCTGAGATTTCCGTTAGTGGCGTGCAGATGGTTAAGTTCTCAGAATATGTTCACAGCATGTTCGTCCCCACCAGCCTGAACATCGTCCGTATTAAACCCCTGCGCGGTAATGCCTTGTGCGTGTTTGATCCAAAACTTGTATTTATCATCGTGGATAATTTTTATGGTGGTGTAGGCCGCCATGCGAAGATTGAAGGCCGCGAATTCTCGCTTACTGAGCAACGTGTTATTAATATGGTTCTGAATGATGCCTTCAATGATCTGGTAGATGCATGGAAGCCAGTGATGGCGGTTGATTTTCAGTTTGTCAGTATGGAAGTCAATCCACAGTTTGCCAATATTGTTAGCCCGACTGAAGTGGTTGTGGTCTCAACGTTTCATATTGAACTCGATGGCGGTGGCGGGGATTTTCAGGTCACGATGCCTTACTCCATGCTGGAACCTATTCGTGAGTTGCTGGATGCAGGGGTGCAGAGTGATATCAGCGACAAGGATGAACGTTGGGCAATTTCCTTGCGTGAAGACATTAAGTCGGCGGATGTGATGCTCCATTCAACGCTGGCAAAAATCAATATGAATTTAAGTGAAATAGTAAATTTTAAAGAAGGTGACATATTGCCATTTGATATGCCGGAACAGGTTGTTCTTGAAGTAGAAGGCGTACCCGTTTTTCGGGGTGACTATGGCGTCTCGCGAGGAACGATGGCCATTAAAATCAATGAGCAAATTGAACGTATTAGCGATCCAGCACATATGCTGGCTTTGCCTGATGTATTGAAATCCTAGAGGACAGGACGATGAGTGATTCAGAATCAAATGATGGTGAGGTAATGGATGAATGGGCAGATGCACTGGCTGAAGCAGGTGATACCCCGGAGAGTGAAGTCGCAACTGAAGAGGAAGCGGGTGCAGATGAGGCGGCCACTACAGAAGTGCAACCTGCTCCGTTAGATCCGCTGGAAGATACAAGTTCAGTGATGAGTGGCGATAAAGAAATCAATCTTGATGTCATTCTTGATGTGCCGGTTCAGGTCTCGATGGAAATCGGTTCAACCAAGATGAATATCCGTAACCTGTTACAACTTAATCAGGGTTCAGTGGTAGAACTGGATCGTTTAGCGGGTGAACCGCTGAACGTCAAAGTTAATGGAACCCTGATCGCGCATGGCGAGGTAGTTGTGGTGAATGAAAAATTTGGTATTCGGTTGACTGATATTATCAGCCCGGCAGAGCGGGTGAAAAAGCTGTCATGATTCGATCTGTTCAGTATATGTTTTTTGTCATCTTGTTAAGTGTTAGCAGCGGTGTGTTTTCGTTGGAAGAAAAGACAGAAGTTAAAACAGGCATGAGTGCATTAAAGTCTAGCGGGATAGAAAATCCAGCCTTGAGTACGGGTAGTTATGTACAGGTTATCCTTGGGCTGGTGTTTGTAGTTCTGCTTATTTTTGGTCTGGCCTGGCTGGTGCGACGTATGGGGCGTTTGCAGTCTGTTATCGGTGGCAGCATGAAATTATTGGGAGGGCTGTCGCTGGGACAGCGTGAACGTGCAGTGTTAGTACAGATAGGTGAAACGCAAATGTTGCTGGGTGTGGCGCCGGGTAGCGTGCGAACCTTGCATGTGTTTGACAAGCCCGTGGTTAGCGCCACAACTTCGCCAACGGGTGAGAGCTTTGCTGACAAGCTTAATGCCGTTTTAAAACAAAAGGCGGGCGCATGATGCATCCGTTGTTCATGCGTGGTTTTATACTTGTTGTTCTGGCTTCTCTGCCGCTCAACAGTGTGTTTGCCGAGGCTGGGTTGCAGGCATTATCAGTGACCACGGCTGAAAATGGTGAACAGACCTATAGCGTAAGTATTCAGGCCTTATTCCTGATGACCGCGCTAACTTTTCTGCCAGCAGCAATGATGATGATGACTTCATTTACACGCATCATCATTGTATTGGCCATTCTACGTCAGGCTATTGGCCTGATGCAGGCACCTTCATCACAGATACTGATTGGGCTCGCACTATTCTTAACTTTTTTTATCATGGCTCCGGTATTTACCCAGATCAATACCCGCGCGTTACAACCCTATCTTGAAGAACAGTTAAGCTTGCAGGATGCGGCGCTAACCGCGAGTGAACCACTGCGTGAATTTATGTTTGATCAGACTCGCGATGCAGACATTAAAATGTTTGGTGAAATGGCGGGTCATGGCGTGTTTGAGTCAAAACAAGCGGTACCGTTTACGGTGCTGGTTCCAGCCTTTGTTACCAGTGAATTAAAAACTGCATTTCAAATTGGTTTTCTGCTATTCATTCCGTTTCTTATTATCGATCTTGTGGTCGCCAGCGTATTAATGTCGATGGGTATGATGATGCTTTCCCCGATGATTATTTCATTGCCATTCAAGGTAATGTTGTTCGTGATGGTGGATGGCTGGAATATTGTTATGGGCACGCTGGCCTCCAGCTTTTATGTTTAAGATGCTAGGAACTGAAGCATGACCCCTGAAAGTGTTCTTGATATTTTCAGTCATGCTATGGAGTTGGTGCTGACTCTGGTGGTGATCATTCTGGTGCCTGCTTTGATCGTGGGTTTGCTGGTTAGTATGTTTCAGGCGGCGACTCAGATCAATGAAATGACCCTGAGTTTTATTCCCAAATTAATTATTACTATTTTGACTTTGATGGTTGCGGGTCCCTGGATGTTACGTATGTTGATAGAGTATACGCGCAACCTGATTCTTAATATTCCCAGCATGATAGGGTGAAGTATGCACTTCAGCAGCGCAGAGATCATGGCAATCATTGGCGCCTGGCTCTGGCCGTTATTTCGCATCGGTGCGATGGTGATGGCTGCACCGGTGTTTGGCGCACGTTCAGTGCCGATGCGTGCCAAGCTGGTGATCACCCTTGCCCTGACTTTGATCATTGCCCCCCTGTTACCGCCGGTTCCGGCGATTGATGTTTTTAGTCCCCTAAGTTTTTTGATCCTTGTTCAGCAAATTCTGATTGGGGTGGTAATGGGCTTTGCCGTACAACTGGCCTTTAGTGCTGTAATCACTGGCGGACAGGTGATTGCTATGCAAATGGGGTTGGGTTTTTCGTTGATGGTTGATCCACAAAATGGTTCTCAGGCTCCGGTATTAAGTCAGTTTTATGTGCTGTTTGCGATTCTTATTTACCTTGCACTCAATGGTCATCTGGTTTTGATTCAGGTATTGCTGGACAGTTTTACCTTAATTCCAATTGGCCCGGATGGTTTACAGCTAGGCGAGTTTCGTAGACTGGCTAATTGGGGTGGACAGATTTTTGCTGGCGGTCTGGGGATTGCGTTACCTGCAATTGCGTCGTTGTTAGTGGTGAACATTGCCTTCGGCATTATGACGCGTTCGGCACCACAGCTAAATATTTTTGCTATCGGTTTTCCTATCACCATGATTTTAGGCTTTACTCTGATCCTGATTACCCTGCCTGTGGTTATGCCACGTACGGGTCTGCTCTTCAACGGTGTTTATGATTTGTTGCGCCAGTTGCTGGGAGGGTTGTAGCGATGGCAGAAGACAGCGGTCAGGAACGCACAGAAGAACCCACAGCCCGACGAAAACAGCAGTCCCGAGACAAGGGACAGGTTGCTCGTTCGCGTGAACTCAACACGATGTTGATGATGCTGGTATCAGGCATTGCCCTGTTATCACTGGGGCCGACCTTGATAACAAAACTGATGCAGCTGTTTCGTGAGCACCTGACGATGAGTCGTGCTGATATTTTTGATCCTGCTGCGATGATGCGGCTATTTGAATCGGCCATGCTTGATGCGGTCTGGGGACTAAGCCCATTTTTCATTGTACTGATGGCCTCAGCGGTTGCCGGGCCAATGGCGATGGGCGGGATTAGTTTTAGCAGTAAGGCGCTGGCCTTCAAGTGGGAAAAACTTGATCCGATTAAAGGTCTGGGACGCTTATTCGCCTGGCGCGGTCTGGTGGAATTACTCAAAGCGCTGGCCAAATTTGTGATTATTGGCAGCATTGCGGTGACCTTTTTATATAACCAGCTTGATGAATATTTGGGGCTGGGTAGTGAGCCACTTAAACCGGCACTTGCACACACCATGCATCTTTTGTTGTTTGGGTTTTTGGTGATTTCATCAACTCTGATTTTACTGGCCGCGGTCGACGTACCGTTTCAGTTATGGGATCACAATAAACAACTGAAAATGACCTTCCAGGAAGTTAAGGATGAAAACAAGGAAACCGAAGGCAACCCGGATGTACGTGGACGCGTGCGTCGAGTACAGAAGGAAATAGCGCAACGACGAATGATGGCCGAAGTGCCGAATGCCGATGTGGTGGTGACCAATCCGGAACATTATGCGGTGGCCTTAAAATATGATCCTGAAACTATGCCTGCGCCGGTAGTGCTGGCCAAGGGGATGGATTTAATGGCGATGCAAATTCGTAACATTGCCCGTGAGCATGAGGTGTTGATTCTGGAAGCGCCGCCACTAGCGCGTGCACTGCATCACACCACTGAGATTGATGCTGAGATTCCATCGGGACTTTATTTGGCTGTGGCGCAAGTACTGGCATATGTCTTCCAGTTGAAACGTGCAGCTAAGGGACGTGCACGTAGTTACGGTGCAGGTAAGCCCCATGCTATGAACGATCTTCCGATACCGGATGATATGCAGTTTGATTCGTAAACCAGGTTTGTAAATAAGAGTGAGATGTTATGGCTGAACAAGTTGCCGTTTTAAAATCATTGAGAAGCCTTAGTAGTAAGGGACTAGGTGCGCCGCTGCTATTGATGGTGATGATGTCGATGATCATCGTGCCGCTGGCACCGATCATGCTGGATGTGTTTTTCAGCTTTAATATTTCACTGGCGCTAATTGTATTATTGGTAACCGTTTATTCTTTACGTCCTCTGGACTTTGGTTTATTCCCAACCGTGTTGCTGATTAGCACTTTGTTACGTCTTGCCTTGAACGTGGCCTCTACCCGTGTGGTGTTGCTGGAAGGACATACCGGCGCGGATGCGGCTGGACAGGTGATCAAGGCCTTTGGTGATTTTGTTATTGGCGGTAACTACGCGGTTGGTATTATTGTGTTTGCGATTCTGGTGATTATTAACTTTGTGGTAATCACCAAGGGTGCGACACGTATTTCAGAAGTCAGCGCACGATTCACCCTGGATGCCATGCCCGGCAAACAAATGGCGATTGATGCGGATTTGAATGCAGGTTTAATCGATCAGGAACAGGCGCGTACTCGGCGTGATGAAATCAGTGCTGAGGCTGAGTTTTACGGTTCGATGGATGGTGCCAGTAAGTTTGTGCGTGGTGATGCGGTTGCGGGAATTTTGATTCTGTTCATCAATATATTTGGTGGCCTGCTGATTGGTACGCTGCAACATGACATGAGTTTCTCGGATGCCGCGCGTGTGTATACCTTGTTGACCATTGGTGATGGTCTGGTGGCGCAAATTCCAGCGCTGTTACTGTCAACCGCAGCGGGCATTATCACGACCCGAGTATCTAGTTCTCAGGATATGGGTGCGCAGGTATTGCACCAATTGTTTGGCAACGTGCGTTCACTGGTAGTGACCAGCGGCATACTTGGGCTGATGGGGATTATTCCTGGCATGCCCAACCTGGCCTTTCTTACTCTGTCATTTTGCTGTGGAGCAATAGCCTGGGGTATCCATCGTCGTAAGCAACGCCCAGATGAAACTACGGTGGAACCCGTTGCACAGGTGGAACCGGAAGCGCGGGATCTAAGTTGGGATGATGTCACGGCCGTGGATCCGGTTGGGCTGGAAGTGGGCTATCGATTGATTCCGATGGTTGACAAAGAGCAGGGCGGACAACTCATGAGTCGTATCAAAGGGGTGCGCAAAAAGCTGTCGCAGGAGTTGGGGTTTTTAATCCCTGCCGTACATATTCGTGACAATCTGGAACTGCCACCCACCAGTTACCGTATTACGCTCATGGGGGTGACTGTCGGTGAGGCGGAAATCTTCCCGGATAAGGAAATGGCCATTAACCCCGGTCAGGTGTTTGGGGAGGTTGAGGGACTGGCTACCAAAGATCCGGCCTTCGGTCTGGAAGCACTGTGGATCGATCAGGGACAACGGGATCAGGCGCAAACCATGGGCTATACGGTAGTGGATGCCAATACCGTTATAGCCACGCATCTCAGCCAGTTATTACAGGATCATGCCTGTGAGCTGCTGGGACATGAAGAAGTTCAGCACCTGCTCGACAAGCTGGCCACCAGCGCACCCAAGCTGGTGGAAAATCTGGTGCCCGATACCCTGAGTCTGGGGGTAGTGGTGAAGGTTTTGCAAAATCTTCTGCAGGAAGCGGTGCCGGTTCGGGATATTCGCACCATAGCCGAAACTCTGGCGGAAAATGGCAGCCGGAGTCAAGACCCTGACGTTCTTACCGCTGCTGCCCGCGTCGCGTTGGGTCGCCTGATTGTCCAGCAAATCAATGGGATGGAGGCAGAATTACCTGTCATTACTCTGGATCCAAATCTGGAACAGTTGTTGCATCAGACTGTACAGGCAAGCGAAGGAGGCGCAATCGGAGTGGAACCGGGACTGGCAGAGCGGCTACATACGGCTCTGACAGAAAGCGCACAGAAACAGGAAGTTTCCGGCCAGGCTGCAGTTTTACTGGTTTCCGCCGCCATACGTTCCATGCTTGCCCGCTTTGTGCGACACACCATACCGTCATTGCATGTGCTGGCTTATAACGAAATACCCAGTGACAAGCAGATAAAAATAATTGCGACGGTAGGTCAAC
>CAZIJT010000037.1:0-17513 GCA_964539595.1 uncultured Thiohalophilus sp.
TGGTATAGATGCAGACATCGGCGGCAATATTCAAGGCCTTCTCGGTAATTTCCCGAGCGCTGAGCTCGGTATTTTCCAGCAGGGCGCGGGCGGCGCTCTGTGCAAAAGGGCCACCGGAACCGATGGCCATCAGGCTTTGCTCCGGTTCGATCACGTCACCATTACCTGAAATAATCAGCGAGGCTTCAGAATCAGCTACGGCGAGCAGGGCTTCGAGCCGACGCAGGGTGCGGTCGGTGCGCCAGTCTTTGGCCATTTCTACCGCTGCGCGCACCAGTTTGCCCGAGTGTTTTTCCAGCTTCTGCTCAAAATATTCAAACAGGGTGAAGGCGTCGGCGGTGCCACCGGCAAACCCGGCAATAACCTTGTCGTGATACAGGCGGCGCACCTTGCGGGCGTTGCCTTTCATCACCGTGTTACCCAGCGTCACCTGACCGTCAGCGCCAATGACGACATGATCGCCGCGACGAACGGAAAGGACGGTAGTGCCTCGGTATTGATCCACGTAGTTCTCCTGAACATTAGAATTCGGTGATGGATTGTACCGCAAAGACTGTGAGATAGAAAAAGGGCAAAAACTACGTGTAATTAGGTATCGACTGTAGGTACGATTTCAATCGTACTGGTTGTGCGACTGAAGTCGTACCTACAGGGTCAGTTGTTGTCGGTGGCGCAAAAATCCGGTTGCCCCGGCGGCAGTGAGAATGCACCAGACCGCGAATAGCGCGCCCGGCAGGGCGGTTTCCGGGGTCTCGGGGAAATGTGTCAGTGCCAGCACTACGCCCAGCCCCGCATTCTGCATACCGATTTCAATCGACAGTGCCAGCCGGTGGCGAAAATCAAAACCGTACAGGCGGGCAAGAAACCAGCCTGCGCCGTAGCCCAGTGCATTAAGCAGGATTACCAGGCCGAGCAGACTGAGCCCCATCTTGGCGATCTGATCGTGAGTGCTGGCCACGGCATAACTACAAATAATAATAATCGCAAAGGCCGCCAGCGCCGGGGCAAATTCCCGGGCAAAATTCATTTGAGTCGGTTTAAGAAAACGGTGAACCTGCATACCGATAGCCAACGGCAGAACCACAATATAAAGAATGGTCTGCATCATGCCCCAGAACGGAATCGGTAATAGCTGCCCGCCTAGCCATTGCACCAGCGTCGGGGTGATGAAGGGTGAGAGAAAAGTGGCCACCGTGGTCATGGCAATAGAAAAGGCCACCGCACCCCCGGCCAGATAGACGATTACATTGCTGGCCATTGCACCCGGAGCTGAGCCGACGATAATGAATCCCAGCGCCAGTGCTGGGGGCAGCCCGGCCAATGTGGCTACCAGAAAGGCCAACGTCGGCATAACCAGGTATTGGGTTAGTACGCCGAGACCAATGCGTTGTGGATGCTTGAGCGTGTCGCGCAGTTCATCGGCGTCCAGCACCATGCCCAGCCCGAACATGGTCGCGGCGAACAGCCATTTGAATACGGGTTTGAATATTAAAAACCAGTCAGGAAAAAACCAGGCGCAAACAGCACCAAGTAGCGTCAGTGGCGCGAGCGCATTAGTAAGCAGACGGAAAATAAACATGCGGGGATTGTACGGGGTGGGGGGAGGCAGGAAAAGATGGAGCAGATAAATAGCGTGTAGGTTGGTGCTGAATGAAATGAAGCCCAACAGGTGAACTATGGATCCTTTGAAACTAGCGCCGCCTTGTTTTCAACCGCACGTAGCAGGGCGGCGTTACGCTTTTCAATCGAGGCGATAAAAGACTCTAGCCCCTTTTGATGAATCTCGCTGGCAAAGCTGACGCGATAGGTGCTGATGACGCTGATTCCGGCGACAGTGACATCATAAATCTTCCAGCCTTTTTGGGTGTTACGCATACGATAGCTCAACGCGACCTTTTTGCCGCGAGGCGGGTGGACTTCGGCGTACACTGTGAGGCGCTTTTGATCCAGCGATTCGCGCAGCGGCAGGTAGGTGATAAAGTCGGGTTCAACTTTATGATCAGACAGATATTCGGCCAGTGCCGAGGCATAGAAGCGAATTAGCTGATCTCGAAAGGCATGGATAAAACGAATTTTCTGTTCCTTGTTGGCGTTGCGCCAGTGCTTGCCCAGCACCATGCGCGAGGCGGTAATAATGTCGAGATGCGGCAGTAAAATGTTTTCAATCAGGCCATGTAAAACACGATGATCCTGCTGGATGGCTCGGTGATTTTCCTGCAGGGCGGTAACCATTTCCCGCGTGGTTGCTTCCAGCATTTTATCGGGAGAGAGGCTGGCAAAGGCGGAACCTGCAAACAGGCTGAGCAACAGAAGCAAGCCGTAGAGTGGAGGGTGTTTATATGGCATAGGGCTGGTCGTTTATTTCATGAATCAATTAAAGTATGCTGAGCTGATTGTCTGATTTTAGTCTATTTGTCGGATAAATCGTTCCCTTTATTTTTCGTAGGAGACATTACGGTGACGGCATCTGATACCAGCCGGGGACAGTTTTCCCGGGTTCGCATGCGGCGGATGCGCCGCGATACTTTTTCCCGTCGGCTGATGTGTGAATCGCATCTCAGCGTCGATGATCTTATTTATCCCATGTTCGTGCTCGAAGGTCAAAAGCTGCGTGAAGCCGTGCCCTCCATGCCCGGGGTGGAGCGGATCAGCATCGACGAGCTGCTGATCGAAGCCGAACAATTAGTTGCTTTGGGCGTACCGGCGGTGGCGCTGTTTCCGGTAACGCCGCTTGAGGTAAAAACCGAAGATGCGCGTGAAGCGTTTAACCCGGTGGGGCTGGCGCAACGTGCGGTGCGCGCTATAAAAGAAAACTTTCCTGAACTGGGAGTGATTACCGATGTGGCGCTGGATCCTTTCACCACCCACGGACAGGATGGCCTGATTGATGAGTCCGGTTATGTGCTGAATGACGAAACTGTTGATGTGCTGGTCAAGCAGGCGCTGTCTCATGCCGAGGCCGGAGCAGATGTGGTTGCGCCCTCAGATATGATGGACGGGCGCATTGGTCGCATTCGCGACGCGCTGGAAGCAGGCGGTTATATTCACACCCGTATCCTCGCCTATTCGGCCAAGTATGCTTCCAGTTTTTATGGTCCCTTCCGTGATGCGGTCGGCTCCGCCGAGAATCTTGGCGGCGGTAATAAATACAGCTACCAGATGGATCCAGCCAACAGCGATGAAGCTCTGTGGGAAGTCGGGCTGGATCTCGAAGAAGGTGCGGATATGATCATGGTCAAACCGGGCATGCCCTATCTTGATATCGTGCGGCGAGTGAAAGATCAATATGCCGCGCCTACCTATGCCTATCAGGTCAGTGGTGAATACGCCATGATCATGGCTGCCGCGCAAAATGGCTGGCTAGATGAAAAGGCTGTGATCATGGAATCCCTGTTAGCTTTTAAACGTGCCGGAGCCGATGGCGTGTTGACCTATTTTGCCAAACGGGTGGCCGAGTGGTTGCAGGACGTGTAGGTACGGCTTTAGCCGTAACTGTACGTCTGAAGGCGTACCTACAGCTTCACTAAATAAAAAATAAATATGACAGACATTTTTGACTTTTCCCCAAAGGTAGACGACTACGCGGTGATGGGTAACCCCATCGGTCATAGCAAGTCGCCTGCAATTCATGCACAGTTTGCTGAGCAAACAAAACAGGCGATTAACTACACCGCGATTCATGTTGATCTCGGCGGTTTCGAGCAGGCGGTGGGCAACTTCGTTGCCACCGGTGGCAAGGGATTAAATATCACCGTGCCGTTTAAGCAGGAAGCCTGGGCGCTGGCCGATGAACGCAGTGAACGTGCCGAGTGTGCGGGGGCGGTGAACACGCTTATTTTTAAAGATAAAAAAATCATCGGCGATAATACTGACGGCATGGGTCTGGTGCAGGATTTAACTAAAAATAAAAAACTGGAATTAAAAAATACGCGCATTCTTTTAATGGGTGCGGGTGGCGCGGCGCGCGGGGTGTTGCTGCCTTTACTCAAGCAGCAACCCGCACAATTAACCATCGTGAACCGTACTGCCGAGAAGGCAAAAGATCTGGCCGAGCTGTTTGCTGACAAAGGAACGACAACCGGCTGCGGTTACGACGGGCTGGGCGGACAGTCGTATGATCTTATTATCAATGCAACCGCCGCAAGTTTGCAGGGTGAACTGCCGCCGCTACCTGACGGCATCATTGCCGAGGGCGGTGCCTGTTACGACATGATGTACGGGGCTAAACCGACCACGTTTATGCGCTGGTCTGAGCAGCAGGGTGCATCGAATATTTTTGATGGACTGGGCATGCTGGTGGAGCAGGCGGCGGAATCTTTTTATCTCTGGCGCGGCGTGCGACCGCAAAGCGCTGAGGTGATTAAGCTTTTGCGTCAGGATATAAAATAATCTTGCCCCTGTTGGGCATCGCGGCGGGTGAGTGGATTGCGGCTGCAATATTTCACAAAATCATAATCAATAAAACGGTACATCAGGTGTGCATCACGCTCGGGATGAATGCCAAGGCGCGTGGTCTTAATAATCTTGCTCGGCTGTTCACCGACATCATCAAAATAAAAAACAGCCGGATCAAAACTTTGCTGATTCCAGTCTTTGACTTTTAAACTAAGCGCACGACATAACAGGGTTTGCCCGGCACAGAGTTTTTCTTTTGGGCGCGCCAGCCCGCTGCCCTGAAGCGGATTGAGTTTTTGCATCATGGTCAGATTGTTCGCTGGTGAAAGGCGGTCAAAAAAAGGAAAAGCGGATTTGATCAGCACCGCATTGCCACGACCTCGGGCGCTGATATTGAGTGAGTCATGACCGCGAGCGTAATACATATAAATAGTACCGGCAGGCATAAACATGGCTTTGCGCTTTTCGGTGAAGCCGAGTGAAGAATGGCTGCCTTTCTCACGTAGATAATAGGCTTCGGTTTCGATAATGCGACAGGCCAGCCAGCGGTTGCGGTAACGCCGCCGAATTACCTTGCCGAGTAGGGCGCGGGCGAGGGTTTGCGGATCGCGGTTGAAAAAAGCAGTTTCGAGCATAATGATATTTTATCTGTATCGGCAGAAAGATAAAGCCTGCTTTCATGGTCTGTTAAAGTAGGCTGGGCACGTTTTGTGTGCCCACGCGGAATGTAGTGATCGGCATTAACCTGGTGGGCACACAAGACGTGCCCACCCTACATCTAGTTTTAATCTCTACGGGTTAAATTCCCCGCTGCTTGCAGCGAAGCAACATCGCAGGTGCGGCTTCTACCCTGCGGGTACAGGTGAGCCGCACATGTTCGCATGAAGGCAAACCTACAACGCATATCCTGCGGAGAAGTTTAATACAGGAAGTTAGCATGCACAGTGAAAATAACACCCGGCCATTTCGACGTCCACGCAAATTTGATCGCAATCTGATTGTTATCGGCGCGGGTTCCGGTGGACTGGTTGCTTCCTACATTGCTGCCGCAGTGAAGGCCAAAGTCACGCTGATTGAAAAGCATAAGATGGGCGGCGATTGTCTGAATACCGGCTGCATACCCTCCAAAGCCCTGATCCGTTCGGCACGGTTTCTGGCGCAAACCCGGCGTGCGCAGGAATTTGGTTTTGACTCGGCAAGTGTTGAATTTGATTTCTCCAATGTCATGCAACGGGTGCAAAGCGTAATTGAAAAAGTCGAGCCTCATGATTCGATTGAACGTTACACACAGTTGGGTGTAGAGGTGATCGAAGGCGAGGCAAGGCTTCGTACGCGCTTTGAAGTCGAAGTTAACGGCCAGACTTTAACCGCACGCACTATTATTATTGCTACTGGTGCGCGGCCTTTTATCCCAGAGATTCCCGGCCTTGATCAGATGGAGTATCTAAGCTCGGATACGGTCTGGCAGTTACGCACGCTGCCAAAACGTCTGCTGGTGCTGGGTGGCGGGCCGATTGGTTGTGAGCTGGCGCAAAGTTTTGCCCGCTTCGGGGTGGAATCAGGATCAACAGTAATTATGGTTCAGCGTGGCGCACGGCTGATGAAGCGGGAGGATGACGAGGTATCTGCATTTGTGGCAAAGCAATTCAAGCACGAGGGTATCGACCTGCGACTGCAACATAGGCCAAAAATATTTAAGCAGGATGCTGGGCGTAAGTACCTTGTTGCCGAGCATGATGGGCAGGATGTCGAAATAGAATTTGATCAAGTGTTAGTCGCACTGGGACGCAGTGCAAATATTAGCGGCTTTGGACTGGAAGAACTGGGTGTAAAAATCAGTGCGGGTAAAACCATTGAAGTGAATGATTTTCTGCAAACAAACTATTCCAATATTTATGCCTGCGGTGATGTGGCCGGGCCTTATCAGTTTACCCATACTGCCGCGCATCAGGCCTGGTATGCCTCGGTCAATGCGCTGTTTAGCCCGTTCAAAAAATTTAAGGTGGATTATTCGGTGATTCCGTTTGCGACCTTTACTGATCCGGAAGTCGCGCGTGTAGGTCTCAATGAGCAGGAAGCCAAAGCGCAAAATATTGCTTATGAAGTGACGCAATATGGACTCGATGATCTGGATCGGGCGATTGCCGATGGTGAGGCACAGGGGTTTGTGAAAGTGTTAACCGTGCCGGGCAAGGATAAAATTCTTGGCGCGATGATAATGGGTGAACATGCCGGTGAGTTGATCGCCGAGTTTGTTACTGCCATGCGTTATGGTTTAGGTTTGAATAAAATTCTTTCCACCATTCATATTTATCCCACCTGGACTGAGGCGAATAAATTTGTTGCTGGTAACTGGAAAAAAGCCCATGCGCCGCAGAAGCTGCTAAAGTGGGTAGAACGCTTTCATTCATGGAGACGAAAGTAATGCCGCGAGGGTTAATCTATTTTGCTGATCCTATGTGTTCCTGGTGCTGGGGGTTTTCAGCGGTTATTCATACAATTAAAGAGGATTTTTCTGAACAATTGCCGATTCGTGTAATGATGGGCGGCCTGTATGCGGGAGCCAGTAAACCGCTTGATCCGGCGGGGAAAGCAGACATCCGCGAGCATTGGCAGCATGTGGCTGAATTATCCGGCGCTGAATTTGACTATGCGTTTTTTGACCGCGAGCAATTTGTTTATAATACGGAACCGGCATGTCGTGCCATCGTTCTGGTGCAACAACATGAACCGACTGCAACGCTTGCGTTTCTCAAGCAGTTGCAAAAAGCATTCTATCAGCATAATCGCAATATTACTGATCGTGATATTTTATGCGAAGAAGCAGTAAAATTCGGATTTAATGCTGAAAAATTTGCACAACTTTTTGATGCAGATGAACTCATTGCGGAAACACAAAAACATTTCGCCATCACTAAACAGGTCGGCGTGACCGGCTTCCCTACACTGTTTGCCGTCGATGATAGTGGCCAGCAGACGATGACCTCAGGATATCAGCCAGCAGAAAAAGTAATCAGGCAATTAACAGACTGGTTAGGCAAGAGCCTTGCTAAAGAAGCAGAGACCTAATCTTTTTAGGTTTAAATTTGCAGCGAGGTTCTATTGTAGGTTCGGCTTCAGCCGTACTGTACGGCTGAAGCCGAACCTACATCCGCGGATACCCCGTCCGCTTGCGGCAGGGTAGTTCATTGATAAAATCCGCTATCCAGGTGTCACTCCCCTGATTCATGGTTTACACTATGAATCAGGACGCCAAGAAATTATGAATTTACCTCGATATAGCATATTTCCCCTGCTTGATGCCGCAGAACCCCTGCGCAGTCGCGTGCCCACGGTTGATGAAAATGGTCGTTTTCTGAGTGATTTCATGGTTTTAATACCGGGGCTTAAAGATAAGCCGCAACAATTCATTCAGGCAATGATGAGCGATTTGCATGCGGCACTCGCGCAGTTTAGTGAGCATGTGGTATTTGCCGAGCTGAATATCAAACTAAATCTTCTTTGGGTGTCGGTTAAACCCCGGTTAAATATAGCGGCTGAAATTGCAGGTGCGGTTCAGGAAATTCTTCCGAATGCCAAACTGGTTAGCCACATTTAGTCGCTGAGTATTTCATTACCCGTTGTTTTGTGGCGTTGAGGTTGGCCAAGCATATACGCGGTCAGGGTAATGCTAAACCAGATGCCTGAGCGCAGACTCATCGCCACCACCGTGCGCATCTCATAACTACCACCGGAATAAATATGCAGTCCAAACACGATAAAAATAGCCACGGTGGCTACCGTTATTGCTAAGGCCAATGAAGTTGCGCCACTCCGTTGTCGCCAAAGCCCAAGTCCGGCAATGATATAAATAAAACCGGCGATAAAGTTGAACCATAAAACAAAAGGCACATAGTTACCCGCAGCCTGATGCGCCTCGCCCTCGGTAAAGAGAACCATCCCTCCGGTTTTAAGGGTGAGAATGCCAAACAAAATGGCAACGATGGACATTAGTCGAAATATGAGGGTGTTTTTGTCTGGTCTGTTTGACATGCGCCTCTCCTGCCGATGTATTGATGGCCGAATTTCCAACGCCAATGTAATTCGAGATAAAGTCTCAGTGAACACGGGGCTGGATTTTTCATTAAAGATAGTTTGATCGATTTTTCTCTGCTGTTTGATTCAACTGAAACAGGGCTGGTTGTTAGTATAGATTCAATCTGTCCGTGCTGGTCTCGGTCGTGACTGGCATTATCGCTGGCATCAACATGCTGGCCACCGCTAATAAGCATAGCCAGCAATGTCAGGGAGAGCGTATAAGGTGTGCGCAGTGACAGCATTATCTGTAGCGTTAGAATAAATTAACCGTCGTGATTAATGACCGCGACCTTTACCACCACCAGAGCCACCGCCCTGACGTGAACCGTAGCCGGAACCATAATCGCTGTTAGTAGTCTGGCCGTAACGGTTAGAACTTCCAGAACCATTGCTGTTACCCTGACCGTAACGATTCCTGTTACCTGAGCCATTATTGTTGTCCTGCCCATTACGATTCATTTGCCCACTGCCTTCTCCGCTGGCATTCATTTCTCGATAGAGGTCACGCTCTTCATTGCTCATGGATTGCATTTGATTTTGAAACTGGGAGCGTTCTTCAGCCGACATGTTCTGTGACTGGTTGCGCATTGGCTGCATCGTCGCATCATCATTAGCCTGACTGGCCGGGCTTGCCAGTAGCAACAGTGAAGCCATAGTCAATATCATTTTTTTAGTCATACGAGTTTCCTCTTGTAGAATGTTTGTTGGATTTGTTACTGTATTTATGCGCAAATAACTGGAAGCGCGTGATCATGGGAAACATTATGCCGCCAGGCTGTTTCACAAAGATTTCTGTAAAAATATAATTTGTTACAAATTGTTTCATAAGTTTGTTGTAGGGAAAGATGATGTTGAATAGTGAGAACCGCAAAGAGACACTATTGATTGTTGATGATGATCATCAACTTCAACAGTTGTTGACGAAATATCTTGGCGAGCAGGGCTATGTCACAACAGCAGTGGGTGATGGAGAGGAAATGGATCGCTGGCTTGAGAGCCATCATCCTGATTTGATTATTCTGGATTTAATGTTACCGGGCGAAGATGGTTTGTCGCTGGCGCGACGCATACACCAGCAGGGCAATATTCCCATTATTATGCTTTCGGCGCGGGGTGAGGAAATGGATCGAATTATTGGTCTTGAGGTGGGTGCCGATGATTATCTGGCCAAGCCCTTTAATCCTCGTGAACTACTGGCACGCATTCGTGCCGTGTTGCGCCGTGGTGGTAACGCGAGTATAGAGCGTTCGGAAACGAATGTTAGCGTGATTGATCAGGAGGCCGAGAGATCCGAGCAGCTCTCAAGCTTCGGCGATTTTACCCTTGATCGAGAGGCGCGAACACTGTGGCGGGATGGCATGGAGATCACGCTGACCAGCGGTGAGATGGCGTTGCTGATCACGCTGGTAGAGCATCCCAACCGTGTGCTTAGTCGTGAACAGTTGATGGACAGGGTTAATGCTGGACAATATGATCCGTTTGATCGAAGCATTGATGTTCGGATCACTCGCTTACGACGCAAGATAGAGGATAGCGGCACAAAGCCGCGCTTTATTCGAACAGTCTGGGGCGAGGGTTATCGCTTTACCCCGGATGCAACTGCGGGTCGCTAGTGTCATGCGAATGAAAATTCCGAATACACTTTTTTTCAAAACAGCATCGACCCTGTTTGTTGCCCTGCTATTGCTATCAATCATTATTCTGGCAAGCACCGCTTATTTTGTTGTGGTGCCGGTGGCCAAACGTTCTGCTGATGATTTGGCGGCGCTGTTGGTGCTCTCTGCACAAACCTGGACAGAACTGCCGCCAGAGACTCGCCCGGATTTTGAAGCGGAGTTGATCAGCGCACATGGTATAAGGCTGCACAAAGCAGAACGCCCACTTGAGGCCTCGGATCATCTGCCTTTCTATTTCTATCAGCGGCTGGTTCAACAAGCCTTGGCGCAACGCCTTGGTGAGACAGCCAGAATTACGGTTGCTGCTAATCAGCAGCAACCGAAGTGGATATGGATTGATATCCCGGTGAGGCAACATATATTGCGCTTTGGTATATCTGCACAACGTATCGGTGCCCGACCCCCCATTGTTCTGTTGGCGATAGCGATGGCGGTATTGGTGCTGGCAATTAGCACCGCACTTATTATTGCCTTACGACTCTCTCGGCCACTTGCCCTGCTTTCTGCGGCGACGACTGCTGTCGGACGGGGTGAGAAAAATCTTCTGCTTGAGGATAAGGGGGCGGATGAGGTTGTTATTCTGGCGCGTAACTTCAGGCGAATGTCAGAGGAAATTGCGGCACTGCTGGAAAACAGAACCATACTTCTTGCTGGAATTTCGCATGATCTTCGAACCCCACTGACACGTATACGCCTTGCCCTGGAAATTAACGCAGACAGTCTTGATGCTTCTCTTCATTCCCGGCTTGAGAATGATATTGAAGAAATGGAGCAACTTCTTGAGCAAGCGTTATTGCTTGCACGCGGCGTGAGTAAAGAAGAAAGCTTGCAGCAGCGTAATCTGGTTATTTTGTTGTCGACCCTGGCCGCACAGATTGAGGCAGAGTGGCAGGAGCAAGACTTAAACAGTCAATGCCGGGTTGAATTTCAGCTTGATGAGGCATTGAAAACTGGCTGGTTGTTGCCCCTGGCTGAGAAAAATTTGTTGCGCGTGTTACATAACCTGATAGCTAACGCAGTGCGCTATGGCAATAATAAGCCCGTTGTTATTCGTTTGCAGAAGCGGGGTGACATTCCGCTGATTAGTATTCTTGATCGTGGAGCCGGCATTGCAGAGGAACAACGAGAGGCCGTATTTCGTCCCTTCTATCGACTGGAGGGTTCTCGCAATCAGCTAACTGGTGGGAGTGGTCTTGGCCTGGCAATCGTGCGCCAGCTTTGTCAGGCGCAGGGCTGGGAGATTTCGATTCATTCGCGTGATGGGGGGGGCAGTGAAATGCAGCTATTGCTGGGCCACACGGATGATTGATTGTTATTTATGTTTTTAGATGCCGTTGTTTCAGGCGCAGATAATGTTGTGCTGAATAACGAATAGATTGTTTTTCTTCCTCACTCAAGGCACGTACTCGCCGAGCCGGTGAGCCTAGCCAAAGATAACCGCCTTCAAGTTCTTTGCCGGGGGTGACCAGCGATCCCGCGCCAATAATTGTATCTGAATGAATAACCGCTCCATCCATGATGGTTGCGCCCATGCCGATTAAACAGTCATCGTGAACCGTGCAGCCATGCAGGGTGACGCGGTGGCCGACGGTAATGCGGTGGCCAATTTCAAGTGCATTGCCATCGGGGTTATAGGGGCCGCCGATGTGACTGACATGCAGGACACTATGATCCTGAATGTTGGTGTGCTCGCCGATATGAATATGATTTACATCACCACGGATAATGGTAAACGGCCAGACCGAGCTATCGCAGCCTATTTCGACATCGCCAATAATTAATGCGCTGTCGTCGAGATAAACGCCATCGCTAATTTTAGGTGTGCTGTTTTCAAATTTACGTAGAGTCATTTATTAATACTGTAGGTTCGATTTTAATCGAACAGGTACGAATGAATTCGAACCTACAGGCTTTCCTATCGCAAAGTTACCAGCTCTTCGGAACTGGTTGGATGAATGGCAACACAATTATCGAAATCTTTCTTGGTTGCGCCCATCCGGATAGCAACGCCGAAGCCCTGTAGCATTTCATCCGCGCCCATGCCGATGATGTGACAGCCGACGACTTTTTCCTCTGCACCGATACAGACCAGTTTCATCGCGGTGCGCTGCTGATGTGGACTTAAGGCGTGGTACATAGCCGTGAAGCGGGTCTGGTAAACTTTGACTGCATCACCATGTTTTGCGCGTGCTTCACCCTCGGTCATGCCGATGGTGCCGATGGGTGGATGGCTGAACATAACTGTGGGGATGTTACTGTAATCCAGTTTGCGATCCGGCATGTTGTTGAACAGTCGATCTGAGAGGCGGCGAGCGGCGGCAATGGCAACCGGGGTTAGTTGTGCCTGACCGGTAACATCGCCAACGGCGTATACGCCTTCGACATTGGTTTGCTGAAATTCATCGGTGGGAATGTAGCCGCGCTCATTATAATTTATTCCAGCGGCATCAAGGTTCAGTGGCTGGGTGTTGGGTTCACGACCAATTGCGCAGATCAACACGTCGTAGCCTTCCAGACGCACGCCATTGACGCAATAAATATCAAGACAGCCATCGTTGCGTTTTTCCACCCGCTCAATGTTGGTGCGGGGCATGATGTTGACCCCGGCGTTGATCATTTCTTCCATCAGGGTTTCACGCAACATGGCATCAAAACTGGAGAGGAACTGATCCTTGCGTAATAACAGCGAGACCTCGCTGCCCAGCCCGTTGAGCAGTCCGGCCAGTTCCACCGCGATGTAGCCCGCGCCGACCACAGCAACTCGCTTCGGCTGTTCTTTAAGGGCAAAAAACCCGTCCGAGCTGAGCATGTGTTCCGCGCCGGGAATATCAGGGATAACCGGCTTGCCACCGGGTGCAATGACGATGTGATCGGCGGTGTAGTGTTTGCCATCGACGTCCACGGTATGGGCATCGACAAAACTGCCCGTGCCCTGTAAATGGGTGATGTTGGAGTCGACCAGATAATTGCCGTACCAGTCGAGAATGCCCTTGATGTAACCTTCTCGTGCTTCGATCAGTTTTTCCCAGCTAAAGCCGCGCAGATCCACATCAAAGCCGTAGCCACTGGCATTGTGAATAGTCTCATTGATGCCGGAGGCGAACCACATGACTTTTTTTGGCACGCAGCCGATGTTGACGCAGGTGCCGCCTAGCTTGTTGTTTTCAATCACGGCGGTTTTTTTGCCATATTCGGCGGCGCGTTCGGCGGCGGAGAGGCCACCGCTGCCCGCGCCAATGGCGATTAGATCAAAGTGTGTGCTCATGGGGATCCCTGAATTTGGCTCGTAAACCCGTCACTTTAGCAAAGACCGTGGCCTTGCGCACAGGCTTTCCCGTAGGTAAAGGGCACAGAAAAACTAAAGTTATAAGGCTAATTTCCGATTAATACTCAATAAAGTATGGTTGCTGGGTACTGTCCCTGTGTAGTCCTTTCAGAGGTTGTTTAGATGAAGGTTAATCTCCCTGTTACAGAAAACGAAGTAAAACTGGATGACTCAACGGTGATTATTTCGACCACCGATCTCAAAGGTCAGGTGACCTATGTTAATGATGAGTTTCGAAAAATTAGCGGTTTCAGTGATCAGGAGCTGCTAAATAGTAGTCATAATATTGTCCGCCACCCGGATATGCCCCCGGCGGCATTTGAAAATCTCTGGCAGACGCTAAAGGCGGGAAAGCCCTGGATGGGGGTGGTCAAGAACCGCTGTAAAAGCGGTGATTTTTATTGGGTGAACGCCTATGTGATGCCGATTGTAAAAGATGGCAAGGTAGAAGAATACCAGTCGGTGCGTTATCGCCCGGATAAGGAAAGCCTACATCGAGCAGAAAAACTCTATCAGGGTTTGAATGCGGGTAAGACACCCTGGCGTTTGCGTTTACCGGTACTCAATATTGAGAAAAAAATCATGTTGACGTTTCTCGCCGCACTTTTGCCGTGGTTGCTAATGAGTCTGTTTACAGGCAGTTTTTTAGTGTCTCAGCTAATGGTGCTGGCGGTCTCGGCAGGGCTGGCCTATGCCGGTGTGCATTTTTCCCTGCGTCATTTGCGGGTGGCGGTAGAACAGGCGCGAGAGAGTGTGCAAAATCCTGTTGCCCAGTGCGTCTTCACGGATAGCCAGGATGAAGGTGGGGAGCTGGCGTTGGCACTGACCATGCTGAAAACCCAGACCCGTGCTATTGCCGGACGGATACAGGACTCATCAGATCAGGTAAATGGGACGGCGAAAGATCTGGCGGATTCGGTTGCTTTGACCAATAAAGGTGTGGTGCATCAGCGCAATGAAATTAGTTCACTAACTGATTCGGTAGAGGGGTTGCGCAACAGCGCTGTTCAGGTTGAAGAACATGCTGGCCTGGTACTGGGTGCGGCAGATGGTGCCAATAATAGTGCAGAACAGGGACGCCGGGTTATTGGCAACACGATTGATTCTATTCAGGCGCTGGCTTCACAGATCAATCAGTCAGCGACGATTATCAATACGCTGGATGAGGAGTCACAACGCATTGGCGGTATTCTGGGGGCGATTAAGGCCATTGCTGAGCAGACTAATCTGCTGGCGCTAAATGCGGCTATTGAGGCGGCGCGTGCCGGTGATCAGGGGCGCGGCTTCGCCGTGGTTGCGGATGAAGTGCGCTCACTGGCGACGCGTACCCATGACTCAACGCAGGAAATTGAGGGTATGATCTTGACTCTGCAAACAGAGGCACGGAAGGCGGTGGAAACCATGAATGTTGGTTGTGAAAGTGCCGAGTCCGCAGTGGGGCAGGCCGGTGAGGCGGGCTCGGCGCTGGATGCGATTCTTGGTTCAGTGAAGGAAATTCATGCCATGAGTGAACAGATTAGCCAGGCCACTAACCAACAGGTCTCCCTGGTGAGTGAAATCGGTAACAATGTTGAAACGGTAGATGAAATCAGTGAGCTGACCGTAGACACGCTCGAAGGACAGGGGCGGATCAGCCAGTCACTGGATGGACTGGCTGACTTATTAGACGGCCTTTCCAAAGCATTCGTGCGCCTGCATTAGTTCAGGGGGTATAGCCATCGGTGAGTGTTTTCAGAAAGGCGACCAGATCGGCTTCTTCCTGTGCGCTTAAAAATAATTCACCCACATCGGCAGTTTGCAGGTTGGCACTGACTTCCGGTGCTGGCCAGTTCATCGCCGCATCATCACGGGTATTATAAAAACTAACCACTTCTTCCAGTGAAGCAAAGACGCCGTTATGCATATACGGTGCGCTAAGCTCGACGTTGCGCAGAGTTGGGGTGCGGAATTTGCCATTTTCTGTTGATACGTTGATATCGCCGCCAAGGCCATAATCAATGGATGAATCTGGATTATCCGGGTTGGCAGGAACCCCCAGATTCCAGTATCTGAAATCACTGAATACGGTGGATGAGCCATCCGCTAGATTATTCAGCGTGTGGCAGTTGCTACACAGAGAATTCTTAAACAGAGCAAGGCCACGTCTTTCTTGCGGGGAAAAGGTGTAGCGGCCGTTCAGGGAATAATCATACTTCGAAGTAAAGGGATTCAATTCGCGGGTGCTTTCAAACGCAGCAATGGCAGCAGTAATTTTGTCATAAGCCTCGCCCACGTTATCAAAGACAGTCTCGTCATACAGATGAACCATGATCCCGGCATAGTCGGTCGCTTTGACCGCATTGACCACGGCTGCTTCATCGGCGTTGGCCATTTCCAGCGGATTGAGGAAAGGAGCTGCGGCCTGTTCTGCTAGATCCCTGCTGCGCCCGTCCAGAAACAGACCACCTTTATAGAAGGTGCTGCCATTTTCCGTTACCAACTCGCGTGGTGGGATAAATTTAGCATAGCTGGCGGTTGGTGCATTACGGTTGCCAAAGCGCCCGGTAATGGCTCCTTCGGAAACCGGGGCGTTCTGGCTCACCACGGGATCAGCAAAGCCGCTCAGGGGATCATGGCAGGAGGCACAGGACTGGCCAGCCGGATCAGACAGGCTGGTGTCAAAAAATAGATTGCGTCCCAGATCTTCTTCGGTTCCGGGCAAGGCGGCAATCGAGGTGCTGCTGGTGGTATTGGTTGAGGTCGTGGCGGTCTCGCCACCACCGCTGCCGCCACCGCAGGCAGCCAGCGTTAGTAGTGTCATTGGCAGCGCAATGGCCAGTGTTATTGAATGTATTTTGTTCATCAGTCAAGCCTTAGCGTTTGTGCAGGCGGGCTATTTTTACAGCATCTAAGGGGCTGGACTTGATCTAGATCAATAGAAAAAAGCCTGATTAGACTGGGTTTACAGTTCTGGAGGAGAGTTCACATACAAAATGTGGACTGGTTTTAAATTTGCGGGTTCGGCTTCTAGCCTTCGGACATAATGAATCGTACAGGCTTCGCCTGAAGGTGAACCTACATATTGGTCCCTGTCTGCGCTAAGTTGCTCAGCCGCCGGTCATGGACATGAAGCGGACGAGTTGTTCAGGGTTTTGATTAAAGTCGTGATTGCGGGGTTTGAGTGCCAGCGCCTTGATGATGTGTTGTTTCAGTTCGTCATCAGAGATACCTGCGCGCAGTAGTGGCCGCAGGGCATAACGCTCTTCCTGTCCCAGACACATATACAGCGTGCCATCCACTGAGAGGCGCACTCGGTTGCAGGTTTCGCAGAAGTGCTGGGAAATGGGGGTGATGAAGCCGATGCGCAATTCGGTGCCTGCGACCTGCACATAGCGGGCGGGGCCACCGCCGGGCATCATGCCGGGGATGAGTTCGTAGCGTTGACCCAGCCGTTGCTCGATAGTTTTCAGGCTGATGTAGTGGTTGCTGGCCTTGCGGCCGGTGTCGCCCATGGGCATGGTTTCGATGAAACGCAGGGTGAAATCGTGCTCGATGCAGAATTCCACCATCTCCTCGGCCTCCATGTCATTGAGACCCTTCATCATCACCATGTTGATTTTGATCGGGCCGAAGCCCGCTGCTTTGGCGGCCATCAGGCCATTGAGCACCTTGTCCAGCTTGCCCTGGGTGATCTCTTTGAATATGTCGGGGCGCAGGCTGTCGAGGCTGACATTGATGCGGCGGATGCCGGCCTGTTTCAGATCGGCGGCATATTTATCCATGCGGGTGGCGTTGGAGCTAAGCGATAGATCGCGGATACCGGGCAGGGCTGATAGCGTCTGGCTGAGTTCGACGATGCCTTTGCGCACCAGCGGTTCGCCACCGGTCAGACGTACCCGGCTGACACCCAGTTCGCCAAAGGCGCGAATGACCCGCTCGATTTCAGCAAAGCTGAGCCAGTCTTCGGGCTCCTCAAAATCTTTGAAGCCCTTTGGCATACAGTAAAAGCAGCGCATGTCGCAACGATCTGTCACCGAGAGGCGCACATATTCGATTTTTCT
>CAZIJT010000037.1:17613-19892 GCA_964539595.1 uncultured Thiohalophilus sp.
GCGTGATAATCCCCTCTCTTTCCACGACAATAACGGGATGTAATTATGAAGCTAATTTTGCTGGGTGGTCCGGGCGCGGGCAAAGGTACACAGGCTAATTTCATTAAGGAAAAATTTAATATTCCTCAGATTTCGACCGGCGACATGCTGCGTGCCGCAGTTAAGGCGGGAACGCCGCTAGGACTGGAAGCTAAAAAGATCATGGATGCCGGTGGCCTGGTGTCTGACGACATCATTCTGGGTCTGGTCGATGAGCGCTTAAAAGAAGCGGATTGTGCCAACGGTTATTTACTCGACGGTTTCCCGCGTACCATTCCTCAGGCAGAAGGTATGAAGGCGCGCGGCATCAATGTCGAGCATGTGCTGGAGATTAATGTAGACGATAATGAAATCATTAAACGCATGAGCGGTCGCCGTGTACACATGGATTCAGGCAGGACGTATCATCTTGTTTTTAATCCGCCAAAAGTCGAAGGCAAGGATGATGAAACCGGTGAAGATCTGATTCAGCGTGATGATGATCAGGAAGAAACAGTACGCAAACGCCTGTCTATTTATCATGAGCAGACTGAGCCGTTGGTAGACTTTTATGCGAACTGGGAAGGTAACGGCGCGCCTAAAAATGTGCGGGTTGAAGGCGTGGGCAAAGTTGAAGAAATTCGTGATCGTTGCTTTGCTGCGTTGGGTGCTTAAAATTGAGCAGGTTGGGCTGAGCAATAGCGAAGCCCAACAGCCTGACATTTGAACTTAATTCTGTTGGGCATCATTTTATTCAACCCAACCTACAGTCTTTTCAGGCTAGCGCAACGGATTCTACAGAATCCGTACCGTAATTGAGTGCGCTAATCAGATCCGGTTTTTCCTTTCTATCCGGCAGATAACGACCCAGGGTTAAAATTTGTCGCTTATCACGATTGCCGGGTGAGGTGGCCAGATGTACCCAGGCGGGTTGCCCGTAGCCATTACCGTATTCATGTATGACCTGATCAATATCCAGTTCATTGATGCGCAGGCAGACGTAGGCGAACAAATGAAAGTTTGCATTTACATCACTGCGTAATGGATAGCCGGTAATGGCCAATACCCGTTCGCTGATCTTGCGGCGAATTCGTTGGCTGGCGGGATGGCTGAGAAAGCGATCCGGTAACTGCACATCAGCCGCCTGACCATGCATATGCTGGGAACTCTTTGAACCGCCAATTTTCGTATTTAAACTGGGGCAGCGATAGCCACTGGTAATGCGCAGCGGTACGCCGAGCATGTCACGAATCGGTTGCAGAGTGGTGCTGCACAGATAGGCCAGGTTGGCGACAATATTTTCAGGTGGGTTGAACTGCTGGTTGGCAATTGCATCATCGCGCTCGGCGGTGCTGGAGCGTAGAAATTCATTTAGGCGAAAGTTTTTTGATAAACGTTGATTGAGATTCATTTTCCTGTCTCCTTACATGAGGGCTAAATGGTGATGCTGATTATTGCCAGTCATCGTCACCCCATAGATCATCGGAGTCAGTGAATTCGTCATACCCCGGCTTGGCGTTGCGTTTTTTTTCTTTTTCTTTCTGTAGTTCGACACGTGCTGTTTTTAGTTGTATTTCTGCTTCACTGCGGCGGCCACTAGTTTCTGTTTCCTGTTTTTTGACATCACCGTTTTTCCATGTGTCGGCGACCTGCATTAGCGCACGACCGCCAAACCAGAAGCCGAAGATGGCCAGAAAAATTTGCCAGAGTTCTTGAGGAATAGCATCAAGGTTTTTACGGATCTCTTCACCGCCAACATAGCCAAACATGATTAAGGTAATAATGATTAGTGACCAGTAAGTAATGATGGGGCGAACCGAGGAGCGAAAGGCGCGCATGAACGGTGACTGTAATTCAGCGCCGCCTTCATATTTGAGCATGAAGTCACGAAACTCTGAATCAGGTTTGCGCATTTCCTGAAGTAGTTTAAGCCGAATCCCGGCCTCGGTTTCCTGCTTTAAAATTTCAAATTGCTGGCGACTGATTTCCATTTTGTCGGACTGCCCTTTCCATTGAAAAGCGGCATCAAAAATTGGGCTGATAACTGAGCTGATGACAGTTGAAATATTCATTACAACCCTCCGTAGTATAATGTTTGTTTAGAAGTGATGACTTGGCATTTGTTCTGCTTGCAAGTTAGCAAGTGCGAGGTCGCAAAGCAAGTATTGCCATTATTGTTAAATAGGTTATGTTCTATCGTTTAAGCTTTAATCAGCGCGTTTTTAAAATAAAGAACAGCATCATAAATTTTGTTGTCTATG
>CAZIJT010000038.1:0-13336 GCA_964539595.1 uncultured Thiohalophilus sp.
GTGAAGCAACCTTCCTTCTCCGCCCAGATCGCCGCCGGTAAATAAACATGGCTGTATTCATTTAACTCCACATCGGCATAGGCATCCTGCACCACCAGAAAATCCAGCTTCTCCAGAATTTTACGAATGCGCGCAGTATTGGGCATCGAGGTCATCGGGTTGGTGGCGATAATCCACAGGCCCTTGATTTGCCCGGTTTCAATCGCCGGAAAAATATCAGTCTGAAACAGGCCGCGTTTTTTCGGGAAAAACTCGGGATCGATACCCCAGAATTCAGCAATCTCTTTTCGGTCCTGTTCTTTTTCCAGCGCCCGGTAACCGGGCAGACCGGAACAGGATGACCATTCGCGCGTGCCCATCGCGTTGCACTGGCCGGTGATGGATAAACTGGTGCCGCCGGGTTTACCGATGTTGCCGGTAATTAAATTCAGATTATTGATACCGACTACGCCATCGGAACCGTGGGTACTCTGATTGATACCCATGGTCCAGATGGTCATCGCCGCACCGGCTTTAGCATAAACCCGCGCAACATTGCGAATGGTGTCTTCGTCGATGCCGCAAATCTGCGAAGCAGTGAAAGGATCATATTCTTCAACCAATGCGCTGAATGCTTCGAAGTCGCTGGTGTGGGCTTTGATATAAGCCTCATCAGCCAGCCCTTCTTTTAAAATCACATGGGCAAAACTGTTTAACAACGCAACATCCGTTCCCGGTTTAATCGGCAAATGAATATCCGCCATTTGTGCAAACATGGTCACCCGTGGATCGATGACAATCACCGGAAACTTGCGTTTTTCCAGCGCTTCACGCAGTCGCCAGAAAATAACCGGATGTTGTTCGGGAAGGTTGGAGCCAATCGCTAGCAGGCAGTCAGTGTGTTCGAAATCCTCATAACAGCCGGGCGGGCCGTCGGAGCCGAAAGAACGTTTATAACCGGAGACTGCCGAGGCCATACACAGGGTGGTATTGCCGTCATAGTTATTGGTGCCAATCACCCCCCGCGCTAATTTGCCGAGAGTATAAAATTCCTCGGTCATGATCTGGCCGGTGGAAACGATGGCAAAGGCATCGCGGCCATGTTCGGCCTGAATATTTTTGATTGCCCCGGAGACTCTATCCAGCGCCTCATCCCAGCTCGCGTCTTTAAATGGCTCGAAACGTTTATCCCGTATCAGCGGCGTCTTTCCACGTCCAGCTGAACGAAACAACTCGTGTTCAAAAATACCTTTCAAACACAACTTACCGCGATTGACATCAGCATTATCAACGCCACGCGAGGTCACCGCCTCCCCCTTATCGTTTAAGCCAACCTCAATGGAGCAGCCGGTGGAACAATAACCGCAGGTAGTGTATTTCCATTCGACCACCCCCTTGTCGGGCAGCTTGATGGGGTTTTTCTTTTTACGTCCGAATAACATAACTATTCCAGTTCAAAATTTAACGCAAAGACGCAAAGACGCAGAGAATGCAAAGTCTTTATAAAAACTTCATTGCGTCCTTGGCGTCCCTGCGTCTTTGCGTCAGATTTTTCCTATCCCGCTAATGGCTAGATTCTTATTTTGCTGCCAGAGATAGAAAAATTTTATCGCCTTCGATCTTGATCGGATAACGCGCCGCGCAACCTTCATCGGGTGCGACGGCCATGCCGGTTTCAAGACTGATATTCCAGTTATGCAACGGACAGGCAACTTTGTTGTCATGCACCAACCCCTGTGACAGGGGGCCGCCGTTATGCGGACATTTATCTCGCAGGGCAAAAATTTCATCCTTATCAGTGCGAAACACCGCGATGTCGCCATCACTACTGCCGCGCACCACGCGCGCACCTTGCCGGGGAATATCATTTAGTGTTCCAACTTCAATCCAGTTATCAGTCATAGTCGTTACCATTTGTAATTGTTTTTCAACGCAAAGACGCAATGGCGCAAAGAATAAATATATTTTCTTTGCGTTCTCGGCATCTTCGCGCCTTTGCGTTTATCATTTATTTCTCGTTTAAGCCGTGATTTCTTTCAGTGGCACAAACTCATGTTGTGCAACCCCATCCACCCGTTCTTTCCAGGGATCAACCTGCGCGACTTTCTGCGCGATCAGGAAGCGTTCTGCCAGCGCCTTACGGCCGTCTTCATCTTCAAGAATGCGTTCCTTGATATAACTCAGCCCCACCCGTTCCAGCCAGGGGGCGGTGCGATCAAGATAATGTGCTTCTTCACGATACAGTTGCATGAAGGCGGCGCAGTATTCTTTGACTTCTTCTTCCGTAGTGACATTACAAAGGTAATCGGTTGCTCGAACTTTTACGCCACCGTTGCCGCCGATATGCAGTTCATAACCGGAATCAACACAGACCACACCGAAATCTTTAATCGTTGCCTCGGCACAGTTACGCGGACAACCGGAGACTGCCAGTTTAAACTTATGCGGCGTCCATGAAGCCCAGGTCAATTTTTCAAGTTCCACACCAAGATGAGTGGAATCCTGGGTACCGAAGCGGCACCATTCCTTGCCGACACAGGTTTTCACCGTGCGCATAGCTTTGCCATAGGCGTGACCGGAAACAAATCCGGCTTCATCCAGTTCTTTCCAGACTTTCGGTAATTCTTCTTTTTTCAGGCCATAGAGTCCGATACGCTGACCACCGGTCACATGCACGGTTTTAACTTTATACTTCTCTGCCACGTCGGCAATTTTTCTTAACTCCTGTGGCGTAGTGCCCCCACCCCACATACGCGGGATAACTGAATAGGTGCCGTCTTTTTGAATATTGGCGTGCGCGCGTTCGTTAATGAAACGCGACTGACTGGCATCTTTATATTCTGTTGGCCAGGCGCAGAGCAAATAATAATTCATCGCCATGCGGCACTTGGGACAGCCGTCATCTTTTTTCCAGTTCAGGGTCTGCATGGTCGCCGGAATGGATTTCAATTCTTTATCGAGAATTGCTTTACGCAAATCATCATGCGATAGATCGGTACAGCCGCAAACCGGTTTCAGATGTGGGGCAATGGAGTGATCGCCGCCAACCGTATGCGCCAGCAACGCTTCGACCAGCCCGGTACAGGATCCACAGGAACTTGATGCCTTGGTATGCGCGCGCACATCATCCAGGGTGAAGAGTTTCTTTTCGTTAATGGCTTTAACGATGTCGCCCTTGCAAACGCCGTTGCAACCACAGATCTCGACATCGTCCGACATCGCCGCAACCCGGCTTTCTTCACCGCCGTGACCGGAGTCACCCAGATGCGCCTGACCGAATAAAATATTTTCGCGCATCTCACCAATATCGGTTTGATCACGCATAAGATCAAAGTACCAGCTACCATCGAGGGTATTGCCGTACATGACCACGCCCTTGATGCGATTGTCCTGCACCACCAGCTTGCGATAAACGCCGCGCGAAGCATCCTGAAATACCAGTTCATCGGTATTCTCATCACCGGTAAAATCACCAGCCGAAAATAAATCAATCCCGGTGACTTTTAATTTAGTTGAGGTAACTGAACCTTCATAACGGCCAATGCCATATTTGGCCAGATGGTTGGCGCAGACTTTTGCCATTTCAAACAAGGGGGCAACCAGTCCGTAAGTCAGGCCACGATGCTGTACACATTCACCGACAGAGTAAACCCGAGGATCAAAGGTCTGCATGGTGTCATTCACCACAATACCGCGTTCACAATGAATGCCGGAATTTTTTGCCAGTTCCATATTGGGGCGAATGCCAACAGCCATCACCACCAGATCAGCATAAATTTCTGTGCCATCTTTGAAGCGAACTTTTTCAACTCGACCTTTACCAATGATGGTTTCGGTTTGTGCCTGCATCAGGAAATTTAAGCCGCGCTCTTCTAATGAAGCTCTCAGCATTTCGGCTGCCGCTTTATCAAGCTGGCGTTCCATCAGGCTATCCATGAGATGCACCACGGTGACGCTCATACCCTGTTCCATCAAACCGTTGGCCGCTTCCAGACCCAGCAGACCGCCACCAATAACCACCGCATGTTTATGTTTACCGGCAGCATCCAACATTTGATCGACATCGTGAATATCGCGGAAAGACACCACGCCATCGAGATCATGACCGGGCACGGGAATTATAAAAGGGTTGGAGCCAGTGGCGATCAGCAGGCGATCATACTGTTCTTCAGTGCCATCTTCAGCCACTACTTTATGTTTGATGCGATCTATTTTCTCAATCGCCTTGCCCTTATGCAGTCTGATGTTGTTATCGGTATACCACTGTTCATCATTCAGAATAATATCGTCAATGGTCTTTTCCCCGGCCAGTACCGGTGAGAGCATAATGCGATTGTAGTTGCAGTGCGGCTCGGCACCAAACACAGTAATGTCATAGGTGTCTGGCGCGACTTTGAGCAGCTCCTCAACCGTGCGGATACCCGCCATGCCGTTTCCGATTACCACCAGTTTTTCTTTCATTTTCAGCTCCAGAAATATTCTTTGTCCCGTGGCTCATACCGCCACGCATTTCGCCTACGTCTGCAATGTATATGCCAGCTTCTACTTATGCCGTGATGAGTGAGGATAACCTACTGTTTTTCTTTGGAATGATTCTATTTTGTTTTCCCACGCTCCCCGCTCTCAAGCTTAATTCATGCACGAAGATAGTGCATACATATCGCTGAACGCCTCGACAACAGGCGCAACTCGGACTCAATTGCGGTAAACATCACAGCCTATTATTTGCACTAAAATAGGGCGCAGCAAGAAAAAGGCTGTTTTAACATCGTCTTTGTCAGACTAAATACAGCCAGCAGCAAGCGCCGCTCATTTGCTCCATCGATGCTTTTTTCCTTTGCACGGACTAACACGCTGCACTACAAAAGCACATAAAAATACCAGCATGGAAAGTGATTATCCTTTAATTTCATTAACTTATAATTTGGCACATGATTTGCTTAAGCTGTTTCAAACTTAATATTTAGACTAATTCTCGGAATACTATTGATATGCCCACTAATAACGACAGACTTAACCTGCTTTCCTTCAGCGGAAAAATTCGCATTCTGCACCTGAGCTGGTTTGCCTTCTTTTTAAGTTTTCTGGTCTGGTTCAACCATGCGCCGCTGCTCGGAGCCATGCGCGACTCACTCGGGCTTTCCGATCAACAGATAAAGACCCTGTTGATATTGAATGTCGCCCTGACCATCCCGGCACGCATTATTGTCGGCATGCTGGTCGATGCTTTTGGCCCACGTCGGATTTTCTCCCTGCTGCTGTTCACCTCCAGTTTCCTCTGCTTTGGCTTTGCCATTGCCGACAGTTATGAACAACTGGCGCTGATGCGCTTTTTACTTGGTTTTGTCGGTGCCGGTTTTGTCATCGGCATTCGTATGATTGGTGAATGGTTCCCGGCCAAACAAACCGGTATCGCCCAGGGCATCTATGGCGGCTGGGGTAATTTTGGATCGGCGGCAGCAGCGGTATCACTGCCGACCTTGGCGCTAATTTTTGGCGGCGATGATGGCTGGCGCTGGGCGGTTGGCAGCACCGGCATGCTCGCGCTGATTTATTCTGCGGTATATTTTTTTAGCACCTCCGATACGCCTAAAGGTTCCACTTATTTCAAACCCAAACGCAACGGCGCACTGGAAGTCACCAGTCCTCTGGATTTCTTTCTCTATCTGCTTATGAACATTCCACTCTATGCCGCCCTCGCGGTACTGGCCTGGAAGTTAAGTCCGACCAATCTGGGGATGCTGGACGCCACCGTGGTCAATATTATTTACGCCACCCTCAGCGGCCTTTATCTATTTCAGACCATTCGTATTTATCAGGTTAACAAACATATTTTCAGCCAGCCGGTGCCGGAAATTGAACACTACAAGTTCAAACAGGTCGCGGTACTTAATCTGGCCTACATGGTGACCTTCGGTTCGGAACTCGCCGTAGTCTCCATGCTGCCCCTGTATTTTCTGGATACCTTTGAACTATCGCCGGTAATGGCCGGTCTGGTCGCCTCGGTTTATGCCGGGCTGAACTTAATCATGCGTCCCGCCGGTGGCTGGATCAGCGATAACTATGGCCGCAAGCGTTCACTGACTATCATCATGGCCGGTCTGGCCGTGGGTTATATCTTAATGAGTCTGATCGACAGTAGCTGGTCGATTGCCGCCGCTATTATTGTTACTGTCTTCTGTTCCATTTTTGTCAACGCAGGCAATGGCGCAGTGTTTGCGATTGTGCCACTGGTTAAACGCCGCCTCACCGGTCAGATTGCGGGCATGACCGGTGCATACGGTAATGTCGGCGCCGTTAGTTTTCTAACCGTACTCTCGTTTGTCTCACCGGCCATCTTCTTTATGGTGATCGCCGCTGCTGCCATCTTTACCCTGATTGCTTTATTCCTGATGCTGGAAGAACCAAAAGGCCACATGCATGAAATTCTGCCTGATGGCACGGTGCAGATGATTGAAGTGGAATAATTCAGGAGACAGGTGGTAGGTAGGTTGGGCTAAGTAACACAAAGCCCATGCCGTAGGTGCGGCTTCAGCCGCACATGTTCGCCTCATGGTGCCCGAAGGGTAGAAGCGAACCTACTACTCATATCCTGTTAGCTTGATGCGGGGAAGTTTATTGTTGGGCTTCGTGTTACTCAGCCCAGCCTACTCTCGTGTTTTAAATGATATTTCTCTGTGGTTTAATATAACTTCCCCATGAAAACGTCACTCGCTATCGAATCCGCCGCCGTCAGCATCGCTGGCAGCAAACCGCAGAACGAAGATGCCTGTGGTATTCATATACCGGAAGGGCCGTTATTGAATACCAAGGGCATTGCCGCCGTAATTGCCGATGGCATGAGCGGCAGCGATGCGGGCAAGGAAGCTAGTCAGGCCTGCGTCAGTGGTTTTTTATCTGATTACTTCAGCACCCCGGAAAGCTGGACGGTAAAAACTTCGGCACAAAAAATTCTTACCGCTCTTAACCACTGGTTGTACGGGCAGGGTCAACGCCGCTTCAACAGTCACAAGGGCATGGTCACTACGCTCACGGCTATGGTGCTGAAATCCAATACCGCACACCTCTTTCATATCGGTGATACCCGCATTTATCGCCTGCGCGATAATGAGTTTGAGCAACTGACCCGCGATCACCGACTCACTATAAGCGAAGAAAAAACCTATCTCGCACGTGCAATGGGAATCGAATTGCATCTTGATATTGACTATCGCTCAGTATCACTCGAAGTCGGCGATGTCTTTATCATGCTTACCGATGGCGTTTATGAGTTCATCACTGATACCAATATAAAATCCTGTCTGCTGGATAGTCACGACAATTTAGAAACCGCCTGCGAGGCTATCGTGCAGCAGGCTGTTGAGAATAAAAGTAATGACAATCTTAGTTGTCAGATTTTTAAAATAGAACAGCTGCCGACTGAAAATAAAAACGAATTTTACGACAAGCTGGTTGAACTGCCTTTTCCGCCACCACTGGAAGCGGGGATGATTCTGGACGGCTATAAAATTCTACGCCACCTGTTTTCCAACAAACGTACTGAAGTCTATCTGGCACAGGATAGCGATACCGAACAACGGGTAGTCCTCAAAGCACCCTCGGTTAACTATGATGATGATCCCGATTACATTCATCATTTTCTACATGAAGAATGGGCGGGACGACGCATCAACAATCCGCATGTGATGAAAGTGCTAAAAGTAACACGCAAACGTACCGCGCTTTATTACATCAGTGAATATATCGAAGGCCGCACTCTGCGCCAATGGCTGGACGATGAACCCCGTCCCTCACTGAGTAAAGTCAGGAATTTTATAGAGCAAATCGCACAGGGGCTGCGTGCCTTTCATCGCATGGAAATGATCCATCAGGATCTGAAACCGGAAAACATTCTGGTCGATGAACACGGCACCTTAAAAATTATTGACTTCGGCTCTACCAAGATCGCCGGGATTGAAGAGATTAGCACGCCACTGGAAACCAATAACCTGCAAGGCACGATTAACTACACCGCACCGGAATATCATATTGGTGAACGCGCCAGTAATGCGGCTGACATTTTTTCACTCGGTACCATTGCCTATGAGCTGCTAAGCAAAAAACTACCCTATGGAAAAGAACTATCTGCGCGTAATCTTCGCCGGGTTAATTACCGTTCAATAAAACAGTTTAATCCGGCGGTGCCTGCATGGATGGATAAGGCGCTGGAGAAGGCGGTACAGATTAATCCCGAACAGCGCTTTAGTATATTGTCCGAGTTCATCTATGCACTGAATCAACCGGACTCTGCATTGATCAATCAGGACTACGTGCCGCTAATTAAACGTAATCCTTTGCGCGTCTGGCAGGCTATCAGTTTTATCCTGTTGCTAAGTAACCTGTTGTTGCTTTTTTTGTTGGGAAGAAAATAAACTTCCCCGCAGCAAGCTGACGGGGTATGAGTGGTAGGTTCGCCTTCTACCCTTCGGGCACCATGAGGCGAACATGTGCGGCTCACCTGTGCCCGAAGGGTAGAAGCCGCACCTGCGATATTGCTTCGCTGCAAGCAGCGGGGAATTTAACCCGTAGAGATTAAACATAACTATTCTCCTCTATCTTTAATTTATTATTAAGATGCCGACATGATAATCCGCACACCATTTGCATAAACACCGTTAGCGGTGACACCTGGTACATAGTGAATATGCAGGGGATAGACTCCTGGCTGAGCGACCGGCAGGATAACGTCGGTACACATGTCACGTTCAACCTGGGTGATATCTTTGCGGATAGCCACTGTTTAGTGAGGCTGTCCCAACAATGTTAAAAACATGAACATCGCCGTCTCGATTTCTGGAGCAACCAGATCGGGTAGGCTATTTACCGGGAAAGGAACCATATCCGTCAGGTGATGGCCAAAACTGGATTTACAATCCGCGCAAAAATCATCGCAACTGTATTTTGCAGCAAGTTGATCTTGATTACCGGAGACAGGCAGGGAGGCGAATAAAGGCTGCTCGTCATTGATGCAATCATCTTGCAAATGACTCATATGGATATCGCTTGGGGCAACACCGTGGCAGAACACTCAGGGAAATATTTCGCTGACATACACGAAGGGATTCAAAAACAGGCGTTGTGATACTACGCTGCTCATAAGACAACGAAAACGTTAACCTCGACATATCCTAAACATCTCAAACTCCCCCCATTAACAAACTGTCATGCTGTGTTTGCATAGGTGCTAATAATTATTTTTTTGTACTACTTTATTAGTTAATTCTTAAAAAATAATTTTTTTAACAATTATTGAATTACCGAATCAGACTCAAAGTGATTACACAAAACCATTAAAGATGATCGCTATCTTGCTAAAAGATAAGACTTTTTCTCCCATTTACAGCTCGCCCCTGCTACACTTTGCGCACACAGCGGAGTGATTCATGGTCGCCACACCAACAAAAGAAGAAAACAGAGATTACCTACAGCAGTTCACCCGAGCCTTGCGTGAACAGCAAATGGACAAGATCGAGTCCACTCTGCTTGAAATGCATCCGGCTGAAATTGCGCATTTACTGGAGTCCCTGCCCAGCGATCAACGGAAGATTATCTGGCCACATGTCCCGGTCGAAGCAGAAGGTGAGGTGCTGCTACATCTCAATGACAATGTCCGTGCCGCCTTCATCGAAAAAATGGATCCCGAAGCGCTGGTCGCCGCGACCGAGGCACTGGATGAAGATGATCTCGCCGATCTGTTCCCGGAAATGCCTCGCGATGTGGTGCAGGAGCTACTGCTATCGATGGAGCAACAGGACAGGGATCGATTAAAAGCCGTACTTTATTACCCAGAAGACACCGCCGGTGGTCTGATGGATCTGGATACCGTCACCGTACGCGCTGATATCAATCTGGATGTGGTACTACGCTATTTGCGTCGCCGTGGAGGCATGCCGCCATCAACCGATAGCCTGTTCGTGGTTGATCGAGATGGTCAGTATCTTGGCCTGTTAGCGTTAACCGCCCTGCTCACCCATGATCCCGCATCCAGCGTCCATGAGGTAATGGAACATGATGAAAACGCGATTGCCGCCGACATGTCGGCGCGTGACGTAGCCAACCTGTTCCAGCACCGCGACCTGATCACCGCCCCCGTGGTCAGCGATGACAATGAGCTGCTCGGTCGAATAACCATTGATGATGTGGTCGATGTGATTCGTGATGATGCCGATCACTCGTTAATGAGCATGGCCGGGCTAGATGAAGAAACCGATATGTTCGCCCCGGTTATCACCAGTGCCAAACACCGTGCGGTCTGGCTTGGCGTGAACCTGCTTACCGCCCTGCTCGCGTCCTGGGTTATTGGAATATTTGAGGGCACGATTCAGCAATTTATCGCGCTTGCGATTCTTATGCCTATTGTCGCCAGCATGGGTGGCATCGCCGGGACTCAAACCTTGACTCTGGTTATTCGCGGTATTGCACTGGGACAGATCAGCGCCAGTAATGCCCGACAACTATTTACCAAAGAACTTTGGGTGGGGGTTTGGAACGGTCTGATCTGGGCCATAGTGCTCGCCGCTATTGCCGGACTCTGGTTTACCAGCCTTAAATTAAGCCTGGTCATTGCCGCCGCTATTCTCATTAACCTGATTGTTGCCGCCGTTGCTGGAGCCACCGTGCCGTTATTATTACGCCGCTTCGGCATCGATCCAGCATTGGCTGGTTCGGTGGTCCTCACCACCATTACCGACGTGATGGGCTTTTTCGCCTTCCTTGGCCTGGCCAGTGTGTTTCTGGTTTAACGCGTAATATACATGCCGTAACGTGTGCCAACCAGCAGACGACCATCATCACTGTAATTCATACTATGCGGACTGATCACACCTAATAATGCCGGTGAGCGCATGATCTCGGTGATAGTTTGCATATCACTGCTAAGTGCAAACTCGCTGACGTAAGAGGTTTCTGCACCCGTGGTTGTCACATCTTTCCAGCCCACCAGTATCGAGCGACTAGTCTGACCCGTCTGAAAATCTATAACCTCACCCTCAATACTAAATTCAGCCAGGACACGGGCATTATTGTCCAGCACATAAATAGTGCCACCTGTTGCCGTTTTTGCACTGACAATAATTTCTTTTTGTCCATCGGTGTTGATATCGACTACCTGGATGGCAGTAAATAAAGCGCCCTGAAAAAGATCGCGGAACAGGAAGATGGTGTCATAAAAATTACTGCTCTGATGTTGAGGATCATTATCACGCTGACGAATATACAGGTTCGAATCAGTTAAATGCAGTAGATCATTGCTACCATCGTCATTGATATCATCAATGATAATATCGACGCCCTGACCTTCAAGACGAACGCTTTGCCAGTTTTGCAGGAAGGGAGCCAGATCATAGGAAAATAAATAATTATCTATAAAGCCAGTGAGTTCGAGATTGGCATCACTATCCAGATTCGCCAAGTCAAATACTGTACTTCTGTTTCCTTCAACCCCTATTGAATAAATATTACTTTGCGGTATCCAGCCACCATGCGTTGCTTCAACCGCAGGTGTCGCATTACCCCCATAGTCAACCATATGATACGCACTGTACTCAATGCTATCACTGGTATGAGCACTGCTAAATACAAGCTGATCATAACCGGCAGCACGTATATCAGCCGCCATCACTTTCTGGCCTGAGACGACCGACTTTGTTGCAGCAACATACGAAGAGAGTGAAACTCGACCCGTATTATAATCAACAAAGGCAAAACGGGATTCTCGCGTGAAACTGTTGTCGTCGCCTTCTACTGGCTCGATGTTCGACATAAAGGTTGCATAGCGCGTAGTACCTGAATGCAGATAATCAACTGCACCGGTGAACGGCGTATCAAATAGACCCAGAGTTGTATTCTGCTTTGCTATCACCATTGCTGAGGCAGTAAGACTGGCATCAATAGTGGCCACCGTAATGGAATCATATTTATCATTGCTTTCTTTGTTGGCCCAAACCATATCCAGATTGCCATCATTATCAGCATCACCTACGGTTAGCGAAACAAAGCCTGCATGCAGGCGCTCATCACCGTCTTGTCGATACAGCCAGGCCTCAGTGAAAGAAGCACGATTAGCGGCGGTAAGAATATTCAGCAGCTCACCGCTCGCAGCTCCACCATCGACACATTCACCCGTATACACTTCATCCTGATCATTATTATCTCGGTCTATAACGGCCATCGCACAGGCGGTGGTTTCTGGATCACGATTAGTGGAAAGATTACCGAATAACCCTGATTGTTCATGCAGACTAAAGACCTCAATTTCACCTATGCCTGAATCCGAATAAAGACCGACAATCTCCTTGATACCATCACCATCCAGATCAGCGGCAACCAGTTGATCACCAAAACCATATGTTGGTTTAGCGACTATCCACTCATCCTGCAAACTTACACCATCAAGAACATAGCCTTTTGAAGTCGCTATCTCCAGTTGCGTATCGGAAAAATCCATATTCCCAATCGCCATCGCCGTGCCATAATTTTCAACCGCACTGGTCCAGTCATTATTTAATCTTCGACTACTGCCCGATGGAACAGTAAAAATATCCAGTTGTTCCTGTGCTGCGCCTTTGGCTACCAGCGTTACTATTTCAATCGCGGCGTCAGTATCAATATTACGTGCAAACACCGCATAGCCACGTATGGCATCCTCAATTTCATACGAGTATGCCAGCGTGCGTGATTCGCCATCAATCACACTTACCGTGTTGCCATTAAGTACAATAATATCCAGCCGTCCATCATTATTAACATCGGCTGCATCAATGGCATCAATATTTGCCTGATTACCCAAACTCCAGGGATAAACCCACTCTTGATAAAAATCACCACCGTTCAGATTAGTATCCCATTTGAGGGTATATATCAGTGACACATTATCGGTAATCAAAACTTCGTTATCACCATCACCAGTAAAATCTCCAATATGAATGGCGTTTTGTTTTGTCGGTACGCGCGCACTACTTCTAACCATTGGTGCAGAAGAATTATCCGCCAGCGTAGTATTGACGATGCTAGTAACTGAACCGGTATCGTCTGTTGCTTTAACTCGATAGCTAAAAACCATGTCTTTGCCAAAATTAAGGCCTGATGCTATCCAGCTTATTACTCCACTAGCACTATCAATAACCATGCCCTGAGGTGCGCCGACCAAAGCATAAGAAACATTGCCTTGCGCATTGCTAACTGAAGGGTTAATTGTAATGGCCGCACCAAACGTTATCTGAGTGGGAGCATTGATATCAAGAGTGAGGCTGGAACTAACAGCAGGGGTCGAACCACCACTTGTTGCTGCGCCACTACCGGAAGATGAAGGTGAAGAGGA
>CAZIJT010000038.1:13436-19878 GCA_964539595.1 uncultured Thiohalophilus sp.
TGAAGAGGACGATGTGGCGGGTGAACCATCAGGATTCAGGCGCGCAGAAACCCCTGCATCATCACCTTCTGAACCACCCCCGCAAGCCACTAACAAGACTGATAGTGAGATTACGGACAGCGATTTAAATTCTGCCCACTGTTTAGCCAGGTTTATAAAATAGTGTTTCCTGTTCATCTTCATTCTCCCCGAAAGCTAAAGCTATTAGCGATAGTTATTAATATTATTTGCAGATAGCATCAGGAAAAGCGCCTGTTTGTCAGGCATTAACTAGCACTTCTGCACTTGCGCTACAGATGCTGTTAGTAAAAGAGGGAATAATGCGAATGGACGATCCCTGTCTTTCTATAAACTATCCGTAACGTTATTTTTATGATTTTTATTTTACTGACTATTGGTGAATATACTAGCAGTTTATGATGTGTTCATTAGCAAGCGAGTAAAAACCAGACAAAACTAGTACCAATGACATAGTTTTTATCGCGTTCTAGAATTATTCTAAAGTTTATTCTAAGAATTGTTCGAGGGTTTTCTTACGTAAGCGAGCACTAATAGCATCATCACCAACAACAGCACCGGCAAATTTCCGAAACGAACATAAGGCGTTGCACCTTGTCGCGGTTGAACCTGAGCCGTTATTACTGCCGTTTCAAATTGGGGGGACCGTTTGATGGTACGTCCTTTATAATCAACGATAGCGGAAATACCATTCGTCGTGGCTCGCAGTAGATCGCGCCCCGTCTCCAGACTACGCATGCGTGAGATTTGTAAATGCTGATGCGGGGCAAACGAATTTCCATACCAGGCATTGTTGCTACCGTTAACTAACAAACTGGCTTGCGGTAAAAAATCGATCAACTCGTCACCAAAAGCATCTTCATAACAAATAGAGGGTGCAAGCAACTGACCCGCCGCACGTAATGGAGACTGCACTTTCTCTCCACGACTAAACCCCGACATGGGTAGTTCAAAAAAACCAACAATCCCTCGCAGCAAATCCTGCAAGGGCATAAACTCACCAAAGGGAACAAGATGACGTTTATTATAAATAATTGTCTTACCGTCAAAGCTGATCAGGCTACTGTAATAATGTACGCCATCCCCATCCATCACGGGCGCACCAAAAATCATATCCGTATCATGCGACTGCGCTTCTTCCTGCAAAGGCTTAAAATAACTGTCGAGCAGATCATTATAAAAAGTCGTCATTGAATTTTCTGGCCAGACGATTAGATCACTGTCCCAGTGTTCACGAGTTAAACTTGCATAGGTGTCCAGCCGAGTCTGAATCATAACCGGATCCCACTTTGTTATTTGCGGCACATTGCCCTGCACCAGACTGACTGTAATCGGCTCAGCTGAAATCTGCGTCCATTCATATTTCCCCAGTAAAAAACCACTCAGCCATATTACCAGGAAAATACTTAACATCGGTTTGAGCCGATCTCGATTAGATAATAGAAGCAAAGCGGAAGAAACGGATACTAATAGTGATAGACCATAAACACCCAGTAGCGGTGCATAACCCGCTAGTGGACTGTCAGTTTGACTGTAACCCAGATTAAGCCAGGGGAACCCGGTGAACAACCAGCCGCGCAACCACTCTGTTAATGTCCACAGCGCAGGAAACAGAAACAAAAGTGCAGGCATTTTTGCAAGACGAAATTTTTTAAATAATGTGACTGATAAAAATGACTGCAAAGCAGGAAGCAATGCCAGCACGGCAACAAAAATGGCCGTCATTAAGGCAGAAACAAAGACCGGGGTATTACCAAAATCATGAAAGGCAACATAGACCCATGACACACCCATACCAAAAAAACCCAGACCAAAGACAAAGCCTGCAAGCGTCGCGCGCATAGTCGAAAGTTGAAGATACAGAAAGAACAGTATCGCGGGAGAAATAACGGCTAGTGGGAAAATCGAGAAGGGCGCAAAGGCAAACGGCAACAACATCCCGGCTAACAGAGCCGTCAGCAGATAGAATCTGTTTAGTTTGCTAAATAAACTTTCCAAATTCCTGTCCACTTTTTAATATGCTAATAAACTTCCCCGCCGCAAGTGGACGGGGTATCTGCGTATGTAGGTTCGGCTTCAGCCGTATCGGTACGGCTGAAGCCGAACCTACAATAAAACTTCGCAGAAAATTATACCCAACGGAGATTAAACCCTCGCTGGATGCCTGCACACCCTGCTAAAGCGCTGATTTACTACCTGGGCACAAATAATAATTGTAACTGCGATTATATTTATTATCCGATCTGTTCTTCAACCGGCGCTGCTTCAACTTTCTTTTCTGATTTAACCACTTCAAGTAAATGGACTCGACGACTACTCGCGCCAAGCACGCGAAAATGCATGCCGTCCATTTGTAACTGCTCACCACGTTTCGGCAAGTGCCCCAGGGTTCTGGTAACTAATCCACCGATAGTATCAAACTCATTATCATTGTAATTCGTCTGAAAATACTCATTGAATGTTTCTATGGGTGTGATTGCTTTTACGGTAATCATATTCGTGTGTTCATAAATATAACTATCTTCTTCGACATCATGTTCGTCTTCTATTTCGCCAACAATTTGTTCCAACACATCTTCAATGGTGACCAAGCCCGCAACACCACCATACTCATCTACCACAATGGCCATATGGTTGCGATTAGCTCGAAACTCTTTAAGTAAAATATTTAGACGTTTGCTCTCAGGAATAATCACAGCTGGACGCAGCATATCGCGGATATTGAAATGCAGTTCGTCTGAGCGCTCTATTAGTTGCGGCAGCAAATCTTTCGCCAACAGCACACCGATGACTTCATCCTTGCTCTCACCCACTACGGGAAAGCGTGAATGAGCCGATTCAATAACCGTATCTAACAGCTCACGCGCATCTGCATCGCGTTCAATTACGACCATCTGTGAACGTGGCACCATGACTTCGCGCACCGGCATTTCCGATACCTGCATCACGCCTTCAATCATAATCAATGCATCGATATCGATCAGATTATTTTTCTGCGCTTCGCGTAGCGCATCCTGCAACTGTTCACGCGAACTTAGCTCGCCCTGTAAACGCTTGCCCAGACGTTGCTGCCAGCGCTGAACCAGTCCCTGTTTTTCCTGACTACTGTCGTCTTCACTCATGCTTATTTGTTTTTATCCTTCCTGCTGTAATAATGTATAGGGATTAGCAAAGTCTAGTTGTGCCAGAATCGCAATCTCCCGCTGTTCCATATTCTGCGCATCAGTAGCACTGAGATGATCAAAGCCTAGCAGATGTAACACGCCATGAATAATCATATGCGCCCAATGCGCCTGTTCTGTCTTGCCCTGCTCTTTGGCTTCGCGCATGACTACTGGCGCACAAATAAGCAGATCACCTAACAAATTTAGTTCAATCTCGGCAGGCAGTTCACAGCCAAAAGACAATACATTGGTTGGCGAATCCTTGCCTCGATATTGCTTGTTTAGTGCCGCACTCTCGGCTTCATCAACAATGCGCAGGCTTAGTTCCACATTATCCTGCTGTTCATATTTTAGTGCTGCTTCAACCCAGCGCTGAATATCATCTACCGCTGGCCCGGCATCTAACGCACGTTGCACCTCGATATGCACGTTCACGAGTCGCCCTGGTTTTCCTGCGCTTCACTTTTATCGTAGGCCTTAACTATACGTTGAACAATTTTATGGCGCACCACATCCTGTGGTTTAAAAAAACTAAAACTAATACCTTTGACATCAGCCAGCACATCGACGACCTGGCGCAGCCCCGAGGTCTGGCCACGCGGTAAATCCACCTGCGTGACATCACCAGTAACGACTACGCTCGATCCAAAACCAATGCGGGTCAAAAACATTTTCATTTGTTCAACACTGGTGTTCTGTGCTTCATCAAGAATAATAAATGATTCATTCAAGGTGCGGCCACGCATATAGGCCAGTGGTGCGACTTCGATAATATTACGTTCGATCAGTTTGGCAACTTGCTCAAACCCCATCATTTCATACAGCGCGTCGTAGAGTGGCCGCAAATAGGGATCAATTTTCTGGGCGATATCACCCGGCAAGAAACCAAGACGTTCACCCGTCTCTACTGCGGGACGGGTAAGAATAATACGCCGCACCTGCTCACGTTCCAGCGCATCAACCGCACTGGCCACAGCCAGATAGGTCTTACCCGTACCCGCCGGGCCGATACCGAAATTAACATCGTGTTCTTTTATATACCGCAGATACTGCTGCTGGCAGAGCCCACGTCCACGCACATTGCCACGCAAGGTACGAATAATAACTTCATCACTGGGGGTGATGTCGGCGACCAATGCATCCACGCCCGCATCCTGTAAATAGAGGTTGATCTGTATCGGGTCGAGGGTTTCAGTTGCCGTATCCGAATATAAATCACGCAGCACTTCTTCCGCTTTATGCACTGAGCGGTGATCGCCAATCACGCGGAAATGACTCCCCCGGTTATTAACCTCAACCCCGAGACGGGTTTCGATCTGCCGCAGGTGTTCATCAAACTGGCCACAGAGATTGGCCAGGCGCTGATTGTCAGCCGGTTCAAAAACGATATCGAGAGAAGTGGCGCTGGTATTCAAAATATATTTAGATCGGCGAGGTGTGCTCAGGCGCAACGAACATCGTCATCGACGAGTTCACCACGCAGGGAATTGGGAAGTGCTTGAGTAATTTTCACGTTGACAAATTGCCCTATCAGAGAAGATTCTCCGTGGAAGTTTACCACACGATTGTTCTCGGTGCGTCCGCTGATCTGCTGCGGATCTTTTCTCGAAGGCCGGGTGACCAGCACGTTTTGTAGCGTTCCAACCATCGCCTCACTAATGGCGGCTGCCTGCTCACTGATCCGTGCCTGTAGTTGTGCCAGACGTTCTTTCTTAACCTGCATCGGTATATCATCAGTCAGGGAAGCGGCAGGAGTCCCCGGGCGAGGGCTGTAAATAAAGCTGTAGGAATGATCAAAACCAATGTCGGCGATTAATGTCATGGTCGCCTCAAAATCCGCCTCGGTTTCACCGGGAAAGCCAACAATAAAATCAGACGACAGGCTAATATCCGGGCGCACTTCACGCAGTTTACGAATAATATTGCGGTATTCCAGCACCAGATGCTTGCGCTTCATCTGCGCTAAAATTCGATCCGAGCCGCTTTGTACTGGCAGGTGTAAATGGCTAACCAGCTCGGGCACTTCCGCGTAGACGCGAAATAAACTGTCACTCATTTCCATCGGATGCGAGGTGGTATAACGAATCCGCTCAATGCCATCAATGGCCGCAACAAAGCTTATCAATAGCGCCAGATCCGCCTCATCACCCTCATGCGTCTGCCCTCGATAGGCATTCACATTCTGCCCCAGCAGGCTTACCTCACGCACACCCTGCGCGGCCAGTTGCGCCACTTCGGTAATAATATCATCGAAGGGGCGTGAAAATTCCTCACCACGAGTATATGGAACCACACAAAAAGTACAGTATTTGCTACAGCCTTCCATAATCGAGACGAAGGCGCTAACACCTTCACTGCGCGGCATGGGCAGGTGATCAAATTTCTCAATTTCCGGGAAAGAAATATCCACCACTGATTTTTTGTGGTTGCGCGCCTCATCCAGCATTTGCGGCAGACGATGCAGGGTTTGTGGGCCGAAGATCAGATCCACGTAAGGCGCGCGTTTGAGAATCGCCTCACCTTCCTGACTGGCTACACAGCCCCCTACGCCGATCACCAGATCAGGCCGTGCCAGCTTCATTTCCCGCCACATGCCGAGCTGGGAAAAAACCTTTTCCTGCGCCTTTTCTCTTACTGAACAGGTATTTAGCAGCAATACATCGGCCTGTTCGGAATCATTCGTCAACTCAAGCCCATGCGATTCGCGCAACACTTCGGCCATTTTGGCGGTGTCGTACTCGTTCATCTGGCAGCCAAAAGTGCGAATGTGAAGTTTGCTGGGCATCGGTATGGTTAACTAGTCTGAAAAAATGGACGGGCAATTTAGCATCCTGCCTGAAAATTATCCAGTTTATAGCCCATTCCTGCTAAGCTGAATTTCAGTAGGCAGAGTCAAATTTGACTCCAAGCCCACGCCGACGCGGAACAAGGACATAAAATGGATAGCCTTCCCGAGCTGCTCAAACAAAAAGAATTTGATTATATTACCGCACACTCAAAACAGTTAAGCCTGCCTGCCGGTAGCACGGTGTTCCGACAGGGCGACAGCTGTGATAACTATCTTCTGGTATTACGAGGCTCACTTAAGGTTTTTAGCCGCGCGGAAAATGGTCGTGAAATTATTTTATACCGGGTGAAAGATGGCGAATCCTGCACCCTGACTACCGCCTGCCTGTTCGCCCAGAACCTGTACCCTGCCGAAGGTCTGACCGAAACCGAGGTTACCGCGCTGGCCGTTCCGCGTACTATTTTTAATCAGG
>CAZIJT010000039.1:0-8508 GCA_964539595.1 uncultured Thiohalophilus sp.
GGAAGGAGCGATCAGAAAATCTGCCATAATTGCTGCCTCATTGATTTAAATCTGTGTTTTTTGCGCACGTCCCGACTAGAATGGCTGAAGCCATTCCGAGCCTAATCCGGGTCAGGCGCAAACTGAGCGCAGACTTTACCTGATTGACCGGAATTTTTCAGCCTTTTGTCCGTCCCAGATATTAATTTGTCCGAGGGAAAACCATGCGCAATACCATTCTATTCTCGATTATTCTTATCTCATGCCTACTGAGCAGCCTGTTCACTGCCCAGGCCGCCAGTGATATCGCCAAGGAAAAACGCTGGGCGGCACAAATCAAAGACAGCCTGCTCGACGGTGAGCTGATCTGGCTCTCAGCCAAAGGCCAGAGCGAAAAATTTCTCGGCATTTACACTCGAGAAACCGCTAAAGTCGCTCAGGGAGGAGCCATCATTTTGCACGGCATGGGCGCCCACCCTGACTGGCCCGAGGTCATTTTCCCTCTGCGCACGCAGCTGCCTGAACATGGCTGGACGACCCTGTCGATTCAGATGCCAGTACTCAACAATGACGCAGCCTTTACCGATTATGCCCCGCTGTTTGACCAGGTGGGTGGACGTATTGATGCCGCCATCGCCCAATTCAAGGCAAAGGGCATCAACAACATCGTCCTGATTGGCCACAGCCTCGGCGCAACAATGGGCGCGTACTATCTCAGCAACAATAAGAAGACCGGCATCCGCGCCTTTGTCGGTATTGGCATGAGCAGGAGCACGCAGGATAAGAAAATGGACAGCCCTACCTCACTGGCAAACATCAACATTCCGCTATTCGATCTTTACGGTGAACAGGACATGGGCAACATACTCGACTCCGTCGAACGCCGCGCCAACGCAGCCGAACAGGCAGGCAATAAATACTATTACCAGTTACGTGTTCCCGGAGCCGATCACTTCTTTCGTGATCGGGAAGAAGTGCTGGTCAAACGCGTACGAGGCTGGTTAAATCACTACGCGGCGGGGAAAGAGCTACCCATAAAATAGAGATAGAATACGCTTCGCTGCTCAGCACATCCTGAACAACAGGATTTTTAATGTTTAACTCGATTAGTATTACTGGAATTAGTTTATGAACCTCACGCCCCTGTTACTCAGCCTGCATCTTCTCTCTGCCGTCGTCTGGGTAGGTGGCATGTTCTTCGCGCATCAGTGCCTGCGTCCGGTCGCCGCCAGTCTGCTGGAACCCCCGGCTCGACTTGGCCAGTGGGTCGGCGTATTTGGTCGATTCTTTCCCTGGGTCTGGGCTTCGATCATCGCCCTCCCGGTAACTGGCTACATTTTGCTATTTACACTTTTTGGTAAGATGGCGGATGCCCCACTCTACGTGCATCTTATGAACGGCATCGGCCTGCTGATGATTGCCATTTACCTGTTCGTCTATTTTGTTCCCTACCCGAAACTCAAAGATGCCGTTGCCATTCAAAGTTGGCCAGAAGGCGCTGCGCAACTGGCGCGGATTCGCTTTTGGGTTGGACTAAATTTGAGCCTGGGTTTGATCGTGATTGCCCTCGCCAGTGGCGGACGCTATCTCGGCTGAATCACGCAGCACTCACGACTACCGGCGATTTACGTTGGAGAGAATTTCCTGATTCTTTTGTTTGATTGATTCAATCAGGCCATCAAGCCCGTGCGTCTTGATTCCCTCCTTCAGCGTTTCACGATACAAACTGACAAGCGAAATATATCCCGAATCTTTTCCTGAAACGACCACATCATAAATCTTCCATTTACCAGTCTTATGCGTCATTCTGAATATCATCGTGTATTGCCGTGAAGCGTCAAGCCTGAATACAGACTTAACCGCAATACGCGTCTTGCCAACTTTCGTGGGTTCATCAAACACCACCATTTCAGGAATAAGCTTCTTATCGGTAGCACGCAAAAATTCATGCAGACCCGTAGAGCAATAACTTAACACTCGCTTTTTGAATGCCAGTGAAAATTCTTTTTTTTGTTCCCTACTGGCATTGTTCCAGACATCCTCTCCCAACACTCGTTCGGATATAATCGTGATGTTGATATGAGGTTCGATGTTAGCGCCAATTATCGCCTTGATTACTTTGGGATGGGTTCTAATTTCATCCCGTCGGCTATTGATGTCTTCCAATATTTTTGCTGTTATTTGCTCAAGAATCTGCCTTGCTTCTCCGGCTTTATCATCCGCCTGCGCAGGCGCGCCGATCACCAGAGTGGTGACACACACAAGGCAAAACATACTGAACAAATTTTGTCGGAAAATATCCATATTCCATATCCAGATAATTAACATCACTAATTAAGAAACTGTTATAACAGAATTGATGGTATATTTAAATTCAGTAAAGGTCATCACTTATCGGACAGGAGTTCATTATGGGTGAACAAAAAAACGACAGCATGCAACAGGCTGAAACGGACACAACGCCCGTCAATCTTTTAAAAGAAAAACCCTTACCCATTCTCAAAGGTTATCATGCCACTATTGCCACCATCGCCGCCATCATCATGTCTATTGGTGGGGGTATGCTGTGGCTACATCAATCAACCACTGAATCGATTAAGCAGGAACTGACACTGTCAAAGGAAAAACTCGAAGAGCTACACGGTGACAATCAAAAACTTAACGATAACAATCAGGAACTACAGAACCACTTCCTCATGCTAAAGCGGCAGGAACGCGCGCCGCAACTCATTACCCCGGTAGCCGGACACCCCCTCATTGGTCGGCATGTCAGCTTCCGCTGGAAATTCGATCCCGATATGCCTGTCCGCGATCTTATTATTGAATTACGTCATATCGACATGGACAAGAAGCAGCAGATTCGCCGACGTTACCAAATTCCTAAACCTGATCTAAATAAAATGGACTTCCAGTTTCCCCAGGATATAAGTGGTGAATTTTTCTGGCGGGTAGGAACAGGTGAGCTGCTTAACGATGAAATAAAACCCAAAAGCACCATGGAAAAAATGATGGCAGAAAATCTGGGTAACGCGGATCAGCTTGCCATTCCAAAATCAATTTCCTCGGAAACCCGGCTTTGGAGCCGCTACGGCAATTTTGAAATTTACCCCAACCTGCTGGAGAAAATTCGTCATACTTCCAAGGTCGTTGTCGGCATGACCAATACCTTTCTCTCTTATGATCATATCATTGACTGCAAGGGTCGGCCGGATACGTTTGATATGGAATTTATCGAGTGGGTTATAAAACAACTTGAAACAAAACTCGCCAATACAGAGTTCAATGATCAGATTGAAATCAAACTGGTTCGAAACGTGATGGACTGGAATGAATTATTCAGCAGCGTAGCCGCAGGTAAGGTTGATATCGCCGTCGCCAATATTACCAGTAGCAAGAGCCGCGAGAAAAAATACCCCGGCCTGGCCTTCTCCACAGGATACCGGAAAAATTATCAGCGCATCGTCTATTCCCGAGCATTGGATAGCGAAGGAAAACTGGCTGCGATTACCGACCTTGCTGGCCTGCAACACGCATTGAAAAATGAAGTTATTGCTGTACAGGGGGAAACCATTAACCATGATGCCGCACACTATCTGAAGCATCTAAAAAAAGGCAGATTTTTTCCGATTAAGTCCATCAATAAAAATCATGCCTCCTATGTCAATGTGATCGACGCGGTGATTCGTGGCAAGGCGCGATTCGGTATGCTCGACAGTATCCGTTTAGATGCTGTACATTACCCCGAGCTTGGCATTATCAATGTCGAGTTGACTCCCTACCTGCAAGAATTCTATCGTACAAAACTGGGCTATGAATCTGAGAACGGCGAAGAACTTTCTGAACAATATTCTATTGCCGTATCAACCGGCGGGAAACGATCTGTCGTGCTTGAAGAAATAAACAAAATTATAAAAAGCCCGGATGGGAAAAAGCGGCTAGAGGAGCTGGAAAAAATCTACCGACAAAAACAGCGCACGCTTCCCTCACTAATTTGCTGAGTGGGCTTCGGCTATACCTTGCGCGCTTTTTTAATGGTTTCATAGGCCGCCTTGATCTCATGGGTTTTCTCATTTGCCAGTTTGATCATTTCTTCGGGCAGGCCTTTGGACACCAGTTTGTCAGGATGATGCTGACTCATTAAGCGACGATAAGCCTTCTTCACTTCCGCATCACTGGCACTTTCACTAACCCCCAATGCTTTATAGGCATCCTCTAACTGCGCTTGCGGTGATACAGCTTCACCGCCTGCATGGAACTGGCGCTGCGCCTGCACCTGTGCATGCAACTGCTGATAGGCCGTGCGCGAGTAGCCCAGCATTTCACTGATGCGTTCCAGTAAACGCTGCTCTGCTGGATCCAGCACGTTGTCGGCATAGGCCGCATGCAGCAGAATTTCCATAAACATTTGCAACAGGGTATTGCGGCGATGGGCTTCCTGCCGAAATTGCTGGATCACGCCGTCCAGATCAAAATCATCCTGCTTACCTGCATTAAATAAATCAATCGCCAGCTTACGCTGTGATTCATCCAGCGCCATCTGCTGCATGATCTGTTTCGCCATTGCTATTTCATCAGCACTCACTCGGCCATCGGCCTTGGCCACATGCCCCATGACTGAAAACAGCGCCGTGAAAAATGCGGTTTGCACGCGCTCACGATTGCCAACTCCGGCAAACGCCTCGCCCATGCCACCTTGCATATCTGCCAGATTCAAGCCTTTGTCAAACTGATGTCCTAGTGCCGCACCGAGTACTGCGCCCAATGGCCCACCAAGCATAAAACCAAATGCGCCACCAACAACTTTGCCCCACCAGCTCATGGCAAGTGGCGAGTGACTAGGGATGAGTAGCTGGGAAAAGCGGATCTGATCATATTTTTGGGTTCCTGAGAAAGTTAAATATAAATTCTTTAATTTTATTACTGGTTGCGAGTATGCCGTTTTTCCCAGCCACTAGCCACTCGCTACCTGCCAACCAGAACCACCAAACGATAAATCCGATCAACATCAAACCTGCAATATTTATCAGCATGACATTATCCCTCAATCGAGCTTAATTAAACGCAAACGATTGGCATTGGTCACCACGGTAACCGAAGACATGGCCATCGCTGCACCGGCGATCATGGGGTTAAGCAGGATGCCGAACAGGGGAAATAAAATCCCCCCGGCAATCGGGATGCCGAGCGTATTATAAATAAAAGCACCGAACAAATTTTGTTTTATATTGCGCAGGGTCAGGCGAGAAAGCGAAATCGCGTCAGCCACGCCATGCAATGAACCGCGCATCAGGGTAATGTCGGCGCTTTCGATTGCCACATCGGTACCCGAGCCAATGGCAAAACCGACATTGGCGCGCGCCAGTGCCGGGGCATCATTGATGCCGTCACCGACCATGGCGACAATTTCACCCTGCTGTTGCAATTCTTCTACGTGCTTGTCTTTGTCCTCTGGCAGGACTTCAGCAATCACACTGTCGATACCCATTTCACTGGCCACGGCTTCAGCCGTAATTCGGTGATCGCCGGTAAGCATTACCACCTTCAAACCATTCGCATGTAAACGAGCAATGGCTTCGCGCGAATCCGCCTTGACCGGATCGGCCACTGCCAGCAATCCGACCAGCTGGCCATCACAGGCCAGGTACATCGCGCTACGCCCCTTTGCCGCCAGTGCGGCGAGCTGTGGTTCCCAGTCACCCAGTGCGACACCTGCGGCGTCTAAAAGTCGCGCGTTGCCCAGCAGTAGGCGTCGGCCTTCAACCTCCCCTTTCACCCCGTGGCCTGCCACCGCTTCAAACTCGGTCATCTTCAATAGCGATAGCGATTTTTCATCCGCCGCCTTGACCATCGCGGTGGCCAGCGGATGTTCAGAACCGGCCTCCAGACTGGCAGCATAAAGCAGTAATTCATCGTCCTGCCAGGCGTCGGTAGTAATGATATCGGTGACAGCCGGGTGGCCTTCGGTGACCGTGCCGGTTTTGTCCAGCACGATAGTGGTTAGGCGTCCAGCCTGTTGCAGGGCTTCACCATTGCGGATCAGGATGCCACGTTCGGCGGCTCGTCCCACCGCCACCATGATCGAAATCGGCGTGGCCAGTCCCAGCGCACAGGGACAGGCAATGATCAGCACGGTCATGGTGGTGACGATGGCATAGGCCACGCCGTAATCTTCTGCCAGATTCATCCACGCCAGAAAAGTAAGCACGGCAATGATCATCACCGTCGGTACAAAAACAGCGGCCACCTTGTCCACCAAACGCCCAATCGCAGGCTTGCTGGACTGGGCATGGCGCACCAGCTCGATAATCTGCGCCAGCACCGTATCACCCCCGATGCGGGTGGACTTATATAAAAAGGTGCCGCGCGCATTGATCGTCCCGGCAATCACTTCATCCCCTGATTTTTTTTCCACCGGCATCGGCTCGCCGGTGAGCATGGACTCATCCACCCGTGATTGCCCCTCAAGCACAATGCCATCTACAGCAATGCATTCACCCGGACGGGCACGCAGGGTTTCATTCAGTCCCACCTCGCTAATCGGGCGCTCTTCTTCCTTGCCCTCTCGAACCACGATGGCCGTGCGGGGACGCAGGCCAAGCAAGCGTTTAATCGCCTCCGAGGTTTTGCCGCGCGCACGCATTTCCAGCGCTGAGCCGAAATTAATCAGCGCAATAATAATCGCCGCCGCCTCAAAATAGGCATGCTGCGCCAGCACCGGCACCAGGTGCGGGAAGACCAGCACCACGCTGGAATACAGCCAGGCCGAGCCTGTACCCAGCGCGATCAGGGTATCCATATTGGCCTGATGGTTGCGAAATGACTTCCAGGCACCGACGAAAAAATGCCCCCCCGCGTAAATCATGACCCCCAGAGTCAGCACACCGATCACCGCCCAAAACAAACGCCCCGCCGGGTTATCCAGCAATGGCAACATCCCCGCCATTCCGGCGATGAACAATGGTCCACCTAGTGAAAAAGCAACAATGGCTTTGCGCAATAGCGCCCGATAATGCGCCATTTCCATCGCTTCTTTGTTCGACTCATCATCGATGCCACGCAATTCGGCTGCATCGTATCCGCCCTGCCTGACCGCCACGACCAGCGCCTCGACGCTGGCAGCACCCGTCACATTCGCCGTGTGTTCAGCAAAATTCACCCCTGCCGTTTCCACGCCATCCACCGATTGCAGCAGCTTTTCCACGCTGGCTACGCAACCGGCACAACTCATGCCTGCGATAGATAGACGAATTGTTTTCTTTTTAACCATTGCATCGTCCTAAAAAATCACTTATATTCGAGAAATAGAATAAATTATCTTTAACATCTTACTGTTTTATCTAGTAATTTAGCGTAACCCGCTCTGCCACAAGCAGCTCGGCCAGCACGTCAGACATAGAGGGAGTTAAACCCAGAGGGATGTAATTATTGAGTGTCCGTTTTTCTGCATGCAGGCAAACCTGGCTCACAAATAAATGCGGATAAACAGTGTACTCTTACCGGTGCGAGTGCGAACCCTGCAAGATCTTGTTCGCCCCGATACAAAAAGTTAACCCAGACAACATAATTAAAAAACGGATTGTTATGGCCATTAGCCTCCCAACTGCCTTAATTACCGCTAATCTGAACCAGCTGTCTCTACCGGACATCGCCATTCGACTCAACGAGATGGTGAGTGATCCCAACTTCTCCATCGCCGATATTGGTGCCCTGGTTTCTCAGGACGCCGCATTAAGCGCCCGTCTGCTCAAAATTGTCAACAGCGCGTTCTATGGCTTCCCTTCAAAGATCGACACTATCAGCATGGCCATTACCATTATCGGTACCCGCCAACTACGCGATCTGGTGCTGGCAACTAGCGTCATCGGTAAATTCCAGCAATTGCCCGAAGGCTTGATAAGCATCGACACCTATTGGTATCACAACCTGACCTGTGCGGCGGCCACCCGCATCATTGCGACAACGCTGCAAATTCGCAACTCAGAGCGTTTTTTCATCGCCGGTCTGCTGCATGACATTGGCAAGCTGGTGATGTATCTCACCGAGCCGGAACTTTCGCGCAAGGTGCTACGCCACATGAACGACCCTGATATCGATGTCACACAGCTGGAAGTCGAAGCCTTTGGCTTTGACCATGCCACCCTGGGCGGCGAACTTCTGCGCCACTGGAAACTACCTGAGTCATTAGTGGAACCCGTCTGTTATCACCATTGCCCTGCCGAGGCCAGCAACTATCCACAGGAAGCGGCGGCCGTCTCGCTGGCCAATGCTATTGCAAATACGATTGAGCCGCCTTACTCGGCTGACGATGATTTACCTATTGATACCAGTATCTGGGGAACCTTAGGACTGCAGGATGATAGTCTGGATGAGCTTATCAATGAAACCCGGCTGGCCTTTACCAACACGGTCAGCATGCTTTATCCCAAACAGGCGATCTAAAAATATTCAGCAAATAATACGTAGCAGATGTAGCGTGGGCTGAGTAAAACCAGATCCAACAACAATTTGTTGGGCTTCACTATCGTTCAA
>CAZIJT010000039.1:8608-19491 GCA_964539595.1 uncultured Thiohalophilus sp.
TGGGCTGAGTAAAACCAGATCCAACAACAATTTGTTGGGCTTCACTATCGTTCAAGCCAACCTACGTTAATACTAAGGAAGCTCTGATTTTATTAGCTTCGGTGTTCATGGCTCGACAAGCTCACCACGAACGGTACGAACGGTGGAATAAATCAGAGTTTCCCTAAACACTCAGTTCGCTGGGTATTCCGGCTGGCCGACTGGCCTCCGGTTCAGCTTTATCTAGCTGGTATTCCAGCTCAAACCCGGCAATCTGGAAACGATCACCATCCGCCAGCGAATGCCAGCTTACCCGCTGCTCACCCACGTACGTGCCATTTTTGCTGTTCAGATCCTGAAGATAATATTTTCCATTGAGGTGAATAATCTGCGCGTGATAGCGGCTGGCCCAGACTCCGCGCAGCATAATGTCCTGCTTTGAGTGACGACCAATCAGCACCCGATCCTTCTCCAGTCGATGCTTGGCCACTACCCGCTGATTGCGCATAACTACAATTCGAGGCGGTGTTTTATTTACCAATTGCGCGGGATGCACCTGTCCCACGGGTGCCGCCAGACGTTTCTCGTAAGCCTGCCAGCCCAGCTTGGTCACCGCCGCGTTAATACAATCACTATCGATATACTTGGTGTTGCGCATAAACGCCGCCACCAGCACCATGTCACAGAGAACATTGATCAGGCGAGGAATGCCACCGCTGTAGCGCATAATCAGCGCCAGCGTGTCATCGGGAAAAGAGACCGTATGTTCGCCACCGGCAATCCACATGCGGTATTCAAGATAATGATCCAGTTCGTTCTCATTCAGCGGCTCCAGCTGGCAACCCAGCCGAACCTGCTGCGACAACGCATCCTTGCGTCCGGCGTTCATCAACTGTTCCAGCTCGGGTGCGCCGGTCAAAATCACCGTAATCAACTTGCGACCAAACTTTTCAAAACTGGCCAGCATGCGTAACTCTTCTAGCACCTGATGCTGCAACAGGTGGGCTTCATCGATCACCAGCAGGATTTTTTTACCTGCAAAATGTTGCTTGTTCACAAACCGATGCAGGGCATCGATCAAGGTCGCCTTGTGGTAATTTTCCGGCTGGAGATCAAATTGCAAACATACGGCCAGAAAAAACTCCGTGGTCGTCAGCTGCGCCTGACGAATTCGTGCCACCACCACATCGTCCTTAGCTTCTGCCAGCACGTGTTCCAGCACCACCGACTTGCCAATCCCGGCCTCACCGGTGACCACACCAATTCCATCACCGGTATGCAATAAATAATTTAGATAGGCAATGGCACGGGCATGACTCTCGCCCATAAAGAAATAGCGGGTATCCGCCGTCAGGCGAAACGGGTAATCATCCAGCTGAAAAAACTCACGGTACATCCTGATGTGTGCCCATGTGATAATTGAGTGGCTAGAATATCACCCGACCGGTTGCAGGTAAATTGTTCAGGCCGGGCAGCGGTAAAAATAAACGCCGGTGCGAGGTGATATGCTCAAATATTATCCACTAGCAGATCCGCCATCTGCGATTCCTGCACGGGCAAGGTCAACACCGCATGCAGCGGGAAAACTGCATTCAGTTTATCGACATACTGGCGTTCAGATTTATCAACCAGCACAATCACCCGCGCCTCTGGTGAAAATTTTTGCAGACTATAAAGTATGACATCCAGATTGCTAATATTCACCCCGGCATAATTGTTACCATAGCCATAAAAAAATTCAGTCACCACAATATCCGGCGGCTGTTTTTTCATCGCGCTAATCACCTTACGGGCGGAAAACAGGCGCCGCTCTTGCAGATTCAGTTTTTTATACAGCTGGGAAAAATCAGGATGTGTCGCTGATTCAATAATTGAAAACACTATTTTATCAGCCATGCTTATTTATACATCGAACAGTGCAAGCACCTGGTTTAATGGCCGACCAATGGCCGCTTTATCCCCCGTGACCACGATGGGGCGTTCAATCAAAACAGGGTTATCAACCATCAAGGTAATCCACGCGGCGTTGCTACGATCATCGGTCTTACTGATGTTCAGCTCCTGCGCCCGACTTTCGCCAAAGCGAATCAATGCCTTTGCTTCAATACCCAGTTTATCGATAACCTCAGTCAGCTCAGTTTCCGTTGGCGGTGTATCCAGATATTTTATTATCTCCGCATTGATACCGCGTTCTTCCAGCGCAGTTAAGGCTGCCCGACTCTTGCTACAACGCGGGTTATGAAAAATTGAGACTGACATATTTTCTCCAAAAAATGAACTACCCCGCCGCAAGCGGACGGGGTATCCGTGTATGTAGGTTCGGCTTCAGCCGTACCAGTGCGGCTGAAGCCGAACCTACAATAGAACGTCGCTGCAAGCAGCGGGGGATTAGTTAAAGTTTCCTTTAGTTATCTTTTTTATCCATCATCGACTTGAGTGCGGCAAATGGATTTTGCGTTGCCGCATCCGCGCTGGTGCTACTCATATTATTCCCCGCCTCCAGCAGCCGGGAATGTTCATTGTCGTGGCAAAACAGGCACAACAGTTCCCAGTTACTACCGTCAGTGGGATTATTATCATGGTTATGATCGCGGTGATGCACGGTCAGCTCCGACAAATTCTTACGCGTGAATTCCCGGCTACAGCGACCACAAATCCAGGGATAGAGTTTTAGTGCCTGCTCGCGATAACCTTTCCCCCGCTCTTCCGCCGCACGCCGCGCATCAGCAATAACTTTATCCAACCGCTCCGATGAGGCCTTCTTTTTATCTGACATAATTTACTTATCCGAATGCAATGATAATTTCATATTAGCAAAAATATTCCCGACAAAACACCTGATAGAAACATGTGAACCTGCCATACGAACTAAACCGCAGAATGTGCTGTGTAAAACGAAGCACATTGTTCGCCTATCTATGCGCTATAATGATCAACTTTTCAGGCAAGAGTAGACAATGTCACGCTATCGCCCTCCAGCAGCAAAAAAATCACCCTACATCAGCGCCGGTGGTTTTGAGTGCCTGCAACTGGAATTAAAACAACGCTGGCAATTGCGCAAAGAAGTGACCGCCGCTCTGTCTGCCGCTGCTGCGGAAGGTGATCGTTCTGAAAATGCCGAGTACATCTATCGTAAGAAACAATTGCGTGAAATCGACTACCGCATCCGCTATTTACAAAAACGTCTGCCCGAACTAACCATCGTTGATAGCCGACCCAGCAACATCGAACAAATTTTTTTCGGTGCCTGGGTAACGTTGGAAGATGAGCACGGTGAGGTGCATCACTATCGTATCATGGGCCCGGATGAACTGGATCCCGGACAGGGCATCATCAGCATCGATTCCCCCATGGCACAGGCCATGATGAAGAAAAAAGTAGATGATGAAATTAAAGTGCAAACACCGGCAGGTGAGAAAACTTATTTTATTGTCGATATAGATTATTCAGGAAAACTTTAAGCCACATTAACCAGCACAATAATAAAACCCTACTTATGCTCCCAATGTCATAAACGGTTTAATCGAAAAATATAAAATCAGCGCAATCACAATAAGATAGGCCAGGAATCGTAGCGGACTTTCTTTGATCATATCCAGCAGGGTTCGTTGCCGCCCTTCTGCACAAAGTTTTTCGTACTCAGCTCGGGCTTGCTGGTAACGTGCATGTTCATACTCATCAATCAATGTTTTAGCCTGAACCAGCTGATCTTTATTGCGCAACCAGATCCCGGCCACGGAAATACCCCAGTTGCCTGCCGAGGTTTCATAGTAATTTATCTCATTGTCCGTCAATAAAGCACGGATATCATCAGCCTCATCATCAGGCACAGCATTGAGTTTAAAAAGCAGAACAGCCATTATTTAATTGTCATTAGGTTAATCATTTTTGTTTTTCGGCGACATAAAAAAACCCCGGCCACTGACCGGGGTTTTCTGTTTCCACACTAAGTTAGATACTTAGGCAGAAGCTTTTTGTTCCTGATAGTAATCCATCAGAATCTGTGCCACTTCAGGACGTGAAAATTCCTTCGGTGGTGCCATGCCGTTACCGAGCATTTCACGTACCTTGGTGCCAGACAGCAGCACGAAGTCTTCTTTGCTGTGATCAGGCGCTTCACGCATCATTACAACCTTATCCAGTTTCTTGGAATAGGCAGTATGATCGGCTTCGAAGATTTCGATGTCCATCATGCCAGCGGGGACTTCTTCCTGGAAAATGGTCTGCGCATCAAACGCACCGTAGTAATCACCCACACCGGCGTGGTCACGACCAATAATAAAGTGGGTCGCGCCCATGTTCTGACGGAAGTAAGCATGCAACACCGCTTCACGAGGACCAGCATAAAGCATGTCGAAACCGTAACCGGTGATCATCACTGAGTTGGGCTTGAAGTACAGTTCAACCATTTTACGAATAGCAGAATCACGAACTGGGGCAGGAATATCACCCTTCTTCAATTTACCCAGCAGCATGTGAATGACCAGACCATCACAGCCCAGACGATCCATCGCCATGTGGCAAAGTTCTTCGTGTGCCAGATGCATCGGATTACGAGTCTGGAAAGCCACAACCTTGTTCCAGCCGTGCTCTTTAATTTCGTTACGAATTTCAACGGCGGTACGGAAAGTATCCGGGAACTCAGTCTGGAAGTAGCTGAAGTTCAGAACCTGAATGGAACCCGAAACAGCGATACGACCCTGCGTGTTAAATGCGTTAACGCCAACATGATCCATATCTTCAGTACGGTAGACCTTCTGGGTCATAGTCTTCATCTGTGCATCGCTGACTTCTTCGATGGCCGCTACATCCATTATCGCCAAAACAGGATTACCTTCAACATTAGGATCACGCAGGGCAATACGTTTGGCATCTTTAATCGCATCGGCATTTTCCAGCAGACATAAAACTGGAACGGGAAAATGAGAACCGTCCGTCAGGGTCATGCTTTCTGCCGCGCCCATAGCATCGGCTACGCTCATGAAACCCTTGAGCGGATTGAAGTAACCTGCCCCCATCATTACCGCATTACCAGCGGCCTGTGAGCTGATGATAATGGAAGGCAAACTTGTGGCTTCTTTTCTTAGCTTTTCGTTTTCATTAGAATCGTAAACGAAAAGAGGCTGTAATTCGTCGGAACCTATTGGTTTAATCATGTTTATCTACCTCGCAGTTAAGTACCCTCAGGCACTGTCAATGTCATAAAATCAAAACTCAGAATACTGGATCAGTTTTGCCATTAAAATTTTGTCCTGCACTATACAGCACTCCTTGAGGGGCAGAAAAATAGGGGCAGTTTATACGGGCATAGACTGCTATTAAAGACTGGAGATTAAAATACAAGTGATTGATTGTATGGTAATTTTTATATCATCCTACCGTGCAACGTAGTACCATAGTATATAGCTATGTTATTAAACATTTACCGCAGGCCATTTCTAATGATCAAAGATACGCTCGACTCCGCCCATATTCACAGCGCTCAGGCGAAAAATTTTGCTGCCATGGTGCTGGAAAATTCTCATGCTGGGCCGGTGCTGGTAAATTTCTGGTCAGAAAAAGCCGGCCCCTGCCTGCGTCAGTATCCAATTCTGGACAAGCTGATCTATCACTACAGTGGCCGCCTGTTGCTGGTGAATGTTGATGCCGACAGCGAAGTTAGAATTACCAAAGAATATGGCATCAGCAGTGTGCCGACGCTAAAATTATTCCGTCATGGTCAAATAATTGAATCCCTGCATGGCTATCAGTCAGAAGCTGATCTACAAAAAATGCTGGATCAACATGTCTCTCAGGAATCAGACAACGCGCTGGCACAGGCGATTAAACGTTATGCAGAAGGCGAACATGCTCAAGCTTATGAAATGATCGCGGAGGCAATCGTCAGTGATCCTGTCAACCCGCGTCTACCGTTGGCCTTATGCAAGTTGCTAAAGCATGAAGGGCGTTATCAGGAAGCCATTAGTTTAATCAGCAATCTACCACCCGATATTGCCCGCAACCGGGAGCTGGTGGAATTACAAAACCAGCTCGAATTTTTTAGCATTGCCGCATCAGTTAGCGATAGTGACACTCTGGAACAACGTGCCGCCGAATCGGCAGATGATCTCGAATTGAAAAAACAGCTATCCAGTTATTATGTCGTGCAACAGAATTATGCGCGGGCACTGGCAACACTGGCGGAGATAATCGAAATAGAGCGAGACTTCGATGAGGAATATGCCAGAAAGGCGATGCTAAAAATATTTAGCCTGTTAGCCACGGATGATGAATTAATCGGCCAGTATCGACCTTTACTGCGACAATATAAACATTGATTGTATATGTAGGTTGGTGCTGAACCATGCTCATAATGGCGAAGCCCAACCTACCCGTTATTAATACGATTCTTCCCAACTGATATAATGTTCCAGATGTTCGATCTTTTCCTGCTGCTCAAGAATGATGTCTTTAACGACATCCCCCATGGCAATCAAGCCTAGCACTTTTTCATTTTCTACCACGGGTATGTGACGTATGTGGTGCTTGCTCATGGTCATCAGGCAGGCTTCAACATCTTGTTCGGGAAAGGTGTAGTAAACCTGACGGGTCATCAGCGCTTTGACTTTTGTTTCCCTTGCCGGTAAATCATTAATGATGACTTTACGCGCGCAATCGCGTTCAGAAATAATGCCAATCAACTTACCCTCTTGTAAAACGGGCAAGGCACCGATGCCTTTTTCATCCATGCATCTCATCGCCTCAAATACGCTGTCGTCAGGTTTCACACTCCAGACTTCGCGGCCTTTTATTTCCAACAGTTTTCCAACTGTGATCATAATTCATCTCCTTCAATATAGCCTTCTCTACTCATAGCACATTCAGGCAGAAATAACAGCGCAATGGGCTATTTTGAGACACTCAAACTGGCATCAAGATTTAAATCATCACAGACCCCAGCAAAGTCTTCCCGCAGGCTGGCAATGGACTGCTCAGTCGGCACGCCAATGCTCATAGTCAAGGCAAACATGGTTGCCCCGGTATGCGCAGCCGGATAACAATGCGTATCCATTTTGACGATATTAATGTTGCGCTGGGAAAAGAAAGCGGTGATGTCCTGGACGATGCCGGGATGATCAATCGACACCACTTCAACTAAACAGGGGATCAGTACAGCGGCCACCCGCGACTCGGTCGGCTTCACCAGCAATTTCATCTTCAGCTTTTCTTCCAGCGCTGCGATGTTGCTAATGAAGTCATTAATCGAGGACTGCGCGCCGCCCACCAGCATGAGAACAGCGAACTCGCCACCCAGCATGCTCATACGACTATCTTCAATATTAAGCTTTTGAGAAGTCAGCGTCTCACTCAGTGCGCCAACGATGCCGGGGCGATCTTCGCCCAGAGCGGTAATCACCAGTTGTGTCGTCACTGCTCGGCTCCCCTCTGATGCTTATCTAATAAATTACCGTAAGGATGTGCTGAGTGAAACGAAACACTTCGTTTCACTCAGCACATCCTACACATTTATATAAGAGCTGCACAGCTTTTTGGGGAATCTATAGTGCTCAGGCCAGACCACTTCGGCTAAAGCCAATCAGCACCATAACCAATAGCGTGATACCGATAGTTAACAGGGTAAACCCAATGATGTGCGAGATCACCACGGCACGTTTCGAGGGCGGTGCGACCAACCGTTTTTCCAGTTCGCCACTGGCTTTAAGACGCTCATATTCTTCCGGGCGTTCTTCTTTAAATTCTTCCAGATCCCAACTGCCGGTAAACATCACGATATCCAGCGGGAACTTGGCTGGGCGGAAATGGTTGTTGAAAAAATGCACCACAAACAAGGTCGTCACCGCAAGGAAGGCTTCAACACCGTGAGCAATCGAGGCAATATTAAATACCCAACCGGGCAGGAAACGTAACAGTGTTGGTGATGCCCACAGAACAATACCTGAAGTACCGATCACAAACGCGCCCCAGTAGACTGCCCAGTAATCAAATTTTTCCCAGTAGGTGAAACGATCCAGACGCGGCGGTACGCCCTTGTTCAGGAACCAGCGGAATTGCGCCTTCATATCATCCCAGTCTTTCCAACGCGGCAATAATGAATCCGGCCCGAACCATTTGAAGTTTTTATCTTTTAGCAAACGCCAGACTACAAAGATACCGTGGCCACCGATAGCCAGCAGGAACAGAACCCCGGCAGTACGATGAATAATGCCAAAGATAGTTGGCCCACCGACCGCTTTCACTACGGCTACTGCCCAGTTGGTATCGGCGTACATCACTGCCATGCCGGTAAAGACCAGAACCATCACTGAAACAGCCAGTAACCAGTGGTTCGCGCGCCAGTACCAGGCAAAGCGCTGGAAGTGAACCTCGCTGTGTTTTTTCTCCGGCTTAACCCGATAGCGCACAGTCATGGAATCTTTGGTGCTGGTGGCAAACACGCGTGACTTGTATTCACGATAGAACCAGAGCATTGAGTGGCTATAGAAAAAGATCAACACACCGACAACAATGTAAATCATAAACTTGCCGGTAATATACATCGCCGGGTAACGTTCAAAGTCGCTGGTATTGCCATGCGCCTTATAACTGACAATACCGGGACCGGCATCCTTGTGACACTCACGGCAGGTTTCAAGGCGATTAGTGTCGCTGACTTTTGACTCTGAATCATCAATCGCTCGGGTATCATGGCCACGATGGCAATCGATACAACGTGGCACATCTTCGTTACCATGCCAGGCCAATTGACCGTGGGTAGTTGCCATATAACTTTTAACTTCTTTCTCATGGCAGTTGCCACAATTTTTGGTCACTACACGATGTGCCGCAAGACCTTTCTTATCGGTTATCTCATGCGAAGAATGGCAATCCGAACAAGTTGCGCTATCGCCCTTCCAGGGTGTTTTTAACGCCGCGCCATGAATCGAACGCTTGTATTCGTTTAATGATTTGTCATGGCACTCACCACACATCTGCGGAGAATTTTCACGATAGGTGGAGGCCTTTGGATCGGTTGATTTAAAAACATAATGCGCGGTGTGGCAGGCGGCGCAATCGGCATTGTTTTCTACGTTAGTATTGGCATGAATCGATTTTGTATAATGGCGAGTATTAATCAGTACCGGCGATTTGTTTTTCTTTTGTGCCTTTTTAAGGCCGCGCCAGTCACGACCATCTGATTTATCTTTTGCACTTTCAATATGACAACTAACGCAATCAACCGTTTTTAATTTATCACCGCGATGGCGTAATTTTTTAATCCCAGTGTGGCATTGCACACAGTTCAGCTTGCCATGCGCGCTCTCATGCAGGGCGAAAAGATTAACATCCAGTGAACGCTTGCGACCCTCACCATGTTCACCGGTGGGTACAGCAAAGCCCTTAACCCCGTGACACTCGGTACATTCCTCGTCGGTAAAATCAGCCGCAAACGAACTTGCGCTATAAAATAGCAGGAATAGAAAGGGAAGGATTTTTTTTAGCATGTCATTGGTCTTCGACATTGTGTTTCAATCTTGGCATTAACAGCAACAGGCCTGTTTATGCGTGTCTGGAAAATCAAAGAAACACCCGCAGGAAAATTTCCTGCGGGTATCACATTATCGACTATTTTTTACTGGCCGATGTTTTGAAGCCGTGATTGTCATCATCTTTCGGAGACCATGACTTAGGTGGTTTCTTGCCGATGAACCAGCGATGCATTTCAGAATTAAGGATTCTATCCAGTTCTTTTTGCACCCGATCAGCCCCTTTATTGTTACCCTTCTTACGCGCTTTCTCGATCAGGTCTTTCACTTCCGGCACCATCTCCATATAGAAACGATGTGCGACTTCAAACATACCTTCCCAATGTACATAGTCGGGGGCGAGCATAGCTGCACCGTGACGCGCACGACGACCTTCATGATGCCAGAGGTAGAAGTAAGTCCATTCGATCTTGTCATTGAATTTAACCGAATCAATCATTTTCTCTTTCTTCAACGCCGTAATCAGTTCTTTGGCCGGAATAGCGAACTTGTCATTAAACAGCTCAACGAAAGAATCCAGTTGCACGTAGAAATTATCAACAATGTTGCGACCATGACATGCCGAACAGACTGACTTCATATCCTTACGACGCTGTAACCAGGGCTTAACCTTCTTACCTGCTTTCTTCGCCTTTTCATCAATCTTGAAAGATACCGGTGCGCGTAGATTCCAGGATATACGTGAACCGATGTCATGGTTAACGGGTAAATCCTTGGTGGCCGACATATGGCAGGTGGCACAGGTCGGGGCGGCCGTATAATCTTCACCCGGAATCCATTTGCTGGAATCCATGTTCATCTCATCGATATGGGCGCGGAACGCCACACCATGCACAGACTCTTCATAGATTTCTTTCTGCGGATGATCGGGACCTAAATGGCAACGACCACAGTTGTCAGGATGACGCGCCTGTTCAACATCAAAGTTATGACGCAGGTGACAGGCGGAGCAAGCCCCTTTGGAACCATCAGGATTGATACGGCCAATACCGGTATTCGGCCAGGACGCTGGATTCAGGGAACCATCGGACTCGACCCGAACGATAGAGCCATGGCAGCCCATACAACCGGAGGTCACTACGGGTGAGGTACCATTGAGTGTCGGTGCACCCTCAACGACTTCGGCGAGCACGTTGTCCAACGAACCCAGGATATTACCGGCGGAGGCATGATGACTGCGGTCAAATTCCTCAACCTCACGTTCATGACAATTGCTGCAATCTTTTGGTGAGACGATGACTGAAATCGTAAAATCTTTATGTTTGATCGCATCTTTGTCGGTTGGCTTGGCCTTGTGACACTCATAGCAGCCGACGTTGGCGCGATAATGTTTGGAGTCACCCCACATCTCGTAGATGCCCGGGGTCTTTTCTCGGTGGC
>CAZIJT010000040.1:0-18595 GCA_964539595.1 uncultured Thiohalophilus sp.
CACTTCTCCATCAGGCAATTCGATTGAAGCAGCAATGACATCCGTTTCACCGTCCTTCTCGGTAACAACAATACTGGATTCCTGAATCAACCGTAGTTGCGGGATACCATCAACCAGCAGGGCGATATAAGGAAGACGCGAATTACCGTTCAGTGTATTCAACACCGCAATGCGGCGTGCCGAATTTTCCTGGTTAGCTATGCCACAGGCTAGTTCAAAAGAAATTAGCGGCACTTTCTCATCACGCCAGACGATAGTCCCCAATAACCAATCCGGCGCATTCTCCGCAGGCTCGGGTAGAACATAACTAACCACTTCAGCCACCGCCGTATTCGGCAGTAGAATCTTTATTTCCTGCAATGGAATCAACAGGCAATGCAAAGTATCTTTGCTATGCACACTTGATAAATTTTTACGCGTCTCTGTTGTGCTTATATTGCTCATACCGGTTACCTGAATAAAGTTAGTGTTGTTGCCTTCTTTCAGAAGAATAGTAGGTGGTTAGCATTTGTGCCATTTCTATGGGGGTTGCAGAAACATTCACCAGCCCACGGAAGCGCAGGTTGTCTGGCATCGCGCTAATGACACAGGAACTCGGCTCCTGCGCCCAAATCTGTCCGCCCTCTTCACGCATTTTTTTCGCCCCCACGGCAGCATCATCCCCCATCCCGCTGAATATGACCATTCCAGCTTTGTCTTTGTAACGTTTGGCAATATCTTCCGCCACCAGATCAATAGACGGTGAGTAACGCGTTGCTTTCTCAATCGGCTGCAATACAATCGCACCAATCGGATTAATCGTCAGCCGTCTATCAACAGGAACAATCACCACTTCTTTATGACATAGAACATGCCCATCCTCTGCCTGCATCACATTAAATGAAGTCATTTTGTTGAGTTGCTCGGTCAACAGCGACATAAAACTCTCACCAAGATGCTGCGCCAGAATAAACGCAACGGGTAAATCTTCTGGCACATTCATTAAAAATTGTTTGAGCATTTCAGGCCCACCTAATGATGCCCCCAGTAGCCAGACGTTCTTTGCCAAATCTCGAGCACCCCGGGCAGATTCTATTGTCAACTTTTTATAGTAAACCGGCTCCGCTAATACTTTACTGAGATCAAGTGCTTCCCATTCTGGACGCCCTGTTAGCTCAGCAATCTTTAGTAGCAACTTGGCATACCACCTTGACTGCTCACCTTGATGATTAAGCGTTAGCGCTGAAATATCATTGAAAATAACGGGAATGTCTACCTCATCCAGCAATCTGTCCAGCAATACTGAATCATCATGCGTGCTTTCATCAATATCCAGTAAAATTACATCGGGTGAAGTGCTAGTAAGTTTGTAGAAAAACTTCTCACTTAGAGGCTCATTGATGACAATGCGAAGACCAATCTTCTGCATCATTTTCTGTAAATAATTTCGATGACGGATGGAGCTTGAGGCCACCGCAATGTGAATGGTATCTAGTTCTCTTGAGTCTGGCATATTTTAAACCAATGCCTTAGCCTGATTAGAAATTGGCGTTCTGAAAAATCACAGGCTTTAATTTTTTGTTAGCGCTTGAATATTTTCCAGCAGCTCGTCTTCACTAAAGGGTTTGCCCATAAAACCATTGACACCAATACTGAAAGCGCGATCACGATGTTTTTCACCTGTACGCGAGGTGATCATGATGATGGGGATATTTTTAAGTTCTTCATCATTACGCATATTAGTTGCCAGCTCAAAACCATCCATACGCGGCATTTCGATATCCAGCAACATCACATCAGGACGCACTTCAAGTAATTGTCCCAACGCATCGACCCCATCCTTGGCTGCAATAACATTATATTCATTACGTTCCAGTAAACGGGTCGTCACCTTACGCACGGTAATCGAGTCATCAACCACCATCACAGTCAGGCGTTCATCTTCCTCTGGCCTGGACGGCGCAACTTCCATCATCTCACGGGTAATAGTACGACGAATGAGGATGCCCAGATCAAGAATAAGCACCACACTACCATCACCCATGATGGTTGCGCCTGCAACACCACGTAAAGTGCTTAGTTGCGGCCCTACCGGCTTAACCACCACTTCTCGACTACCGAGCAGGCCATCAACAATAATGGCGGCACGATAGTCACCGCTTCGCACCATCATTAAAGGCAACTTCTGATCATCATCCTGTTCAAGCTCTGACTGCAGGCCAATCAAATGGCCAAGATTCATAAAGCGGAAATCTTCACCCAGCCATTGATAAACTGGATGCTCTTCTGCCATCAGCGCCTTAACGTCGCTGACAGATATCCGCTCGACCCCTTGCACACTTAATAGCGGCAGAGCAAAGGTTTCATCGGCAACGTTGACCATCAGTGCGCGCGTGATAGCCAGAGTCAGCGGTAAACTGATGCTAAAGGTCGTACCTAATCCTTCTTCAGAATCAATGTCTACCAGTCCGCCCATTTGCTTGATCGCATTATTGACGACATCCATGCCTACGCCGCGCCCAGAAATCTGTGAAACTTCTTCGGCGGTACTAAAGCCAGATTCCATAATAAGCGTCTGCAATATATCCTTAGTTACTTCAGCATCAGCTGAAAGTAAGCCGCGTTCAACGGCCTTGAGTCTTATCGCTTCATAGTTCAGACCCATTCCGTCATCAGCAATTGTGGTGGTGATGTCTGAACCTTCGCGCGCAAATGATAGTCTTATTTTCCCTGTTTCGGGTTTGCCCTTGGCTAGCCGATCTGCTGGGGATTCAATACCATGCGCAACAGCATTGCGCAGCATATGTTCCAGTGGTGGAATAATTTTATCCATCACCGTACGATCAAGCTCGTTATCTAGTCCCAGCAGTTCCAGTTTAACTTTCTTACCTAGTTCTTCTGCTGTCTGTCGTACGATGCGCCGCAGTCTGGGAGCATGTCCGGTAAATGGAACCAGACGCGTGTGAATCAGACCTTCCTGCAATTCCGTATTAACACGAGACTGCTGCAACAACAGTGTTTCAGATTCACGGTTAATACCGGCGAGAATATTGCGCAGACTATCCAGATCATTGAGGCTTTCCATCATTGCCCGCGACAGGTGCTGCATCTGGGTAAAACGATCAAACTCCAGTGGGTCAAAATCTTCGTAGCTCTTACCAACTGTTTCTTCTTTGCGATACTGAATCTGAGTTTCAGTTTCAATTTCGAACTGACGCAATTGTTCCCGCAGACGCGCAACGGTATCATCAAGCTCCTGCAGGTTTGTGCCAAATGAATTGCTTTGTTGCTCCATGCGTGAGCGATAAATACTAACTTCACCGGCAAAATTTACCAGGTCATCCAGCAACTCCGCCTTTACTCGTATTTGTTCCGTTGCTTTACGTGAACCCTGACGCCGCTCTTCTTTCTTTTCATCTATTACCGGAGCCGAGGTTTCTGCAACTTCTTCCGCCACGGGTTCTGCTGTGAAGGGCAGCACATTAGCCTGATCATCTTCCTCAGAGGATGTAGGCATAACCTCTTCTGTTTGTTCATCTGCCTCAACAACTAGACTCTCTGCTTCAGTTTGCCTGGCATCCTCTGCAACGTTAACATCCAGAGAATGATCTGGTTCTTCTTCCTTCTCAGATTCAGGCTCCAGTTCAGCTACAGTGCTTATATCAATATCAGCTAAAGTTTCATCCTCATTCGAACTTTGGCTAAAATCTACTTCCAACTCTGCATCATCAAGGTTTTCTGCTATCTCAGAAATATCGTCGCTTACACTTTCATCTGTCTCGTGTATTATTTCTTCATCGACATGTTCAGAAACCGTCGCAGTTGTACTGCTGCTCTCTCCCGCAATCAGCGCTTCAACTTCGGCAAGAATATCTACTGCATCAGGAATACTTTCATGAGCCTTTAGTTGTTCGAGCATTTTAACGAGTCTGTCCTGCGCCCGTTGCAGTGTTGTAAACATTTCATCTGATACTTGCTGGCGACCTTCCGCTACCAGGGTCAGCATTGATTCAATGTTATGACTTAAATCACCCACCGGGGTGACCCCGGCCATCCGCGCGCCACCCTTAAGAGTATGCAAGTAACGCTGCATAGTCTCAATGTCATCTTGATCGTCCGGGTTCTGTTGCCAGTGATGCAAGGTTGTATCGCTGGCATCGAGAATTTCATCGCCTTCTTCGATAAAGATTTCTAGCAGATCTTCATCGTATTCGAGTTCCTCAGTTGCCTCACCTGAGGCGGGCATTGCTATTTGTCCAGACTCAAATATATCCGTTGTTTTAGGGGCATCATTAATTGATTCCAGCAAGACTTGCAAACGGCTCAACAAGTCCTGATTGCTGTCTTCTTCAGGCTTGCGCTGTTCAAGTACGTCGCTTACCGAACGGATATATATTATAGAATCGTCCAGCAAGCCAAGTGCATCCGCATTCATCTGCGCATCAAGCTGAAGTAATTCATTTACGTAATGCTCAAACTGACCGCACAGCTCTGCTATTGCTGTTACCCCTGTAGTTCGAGAACTTCCCGTCAGAGTATGCAGTGCGCGCATCAAGGCCTGACTCGGCTCCCGATGATGACCGCTTTCCCAGTTGTGGATATACTCCTGCAAATTAAGTAAATGCGTTTCAACTTCCTTGCGGTAGATATCTAGCAGAACAGGGTCGATTTGAGTTTGATCATCAATTTCTTCTTCTGCTTCCGCAGCCTGCTGATCTTCGCTGTTTGCTACTTCACTCTCTATCTCAGGCAGAGATTCACCCTGACTTATAAGGTTGGCATGATCAATCAAACTCAAGATAGCCGCTTCTGGCTCGCCACCATGTTTGAATAGTTCAAACATGCCCGGTAAAACCTGGTTCGCCTGCTCCAACAAATCAAACATGCTGTCTGATGGAGTAATCGTCTTATCTATTACCCGGTTAAGCATGTTTTCATAAGCCCAGGCAAACTCACCGATATCAAATGCACCTACCAGACGTCCACTCCCTTTTAACGTGTGGAACGCACGTCTCAATTCAGCCAGCGCGGCTTCATCATCTGGCGTCTGTCGCCAGACGGGTAAAAACTTAACAAGCTCCGCATAAACCTCTTCCGCTTCTTCCAGAAAAATCTCGATGATCTCCTCATCGATTTCTTCCATTACGGCAGGTCGCTCAACTACGGGGAGGGGGCTAGTTTCCAGTTCATTAACATCATCAGCGCGGCTATCGTCTGCTTCCTGTTCCGCTTCACCCGTCGTGATATCATCGGCTAAATCAATGATCAACTCTGGCGCAAACTCGTTAGCCTCCGATGATTCTAAATCACGAACAGACGGCTGTACGTCAATTGCTTCATTTTCAGTATCAAAACCTTCAATATCCAGAGTCAATGTATGCTGTGAGTCATCACTCAGATCAACCTCAGCATCGTTAAGCAACTCAGGCTGAGGGAAATCACTGAGAGAAAGATCATGCAGGGTTTCATTCTCAGAATCTTCGTCGGGTAATAGTATTGTCTCAGTGATAGTTTGATCGTTTAGATCAACCTCATCATTATCTGTTGAATCTAAATCAGGTTGCTCCATACCTGAAAGCGTAACCAGATCATCGGCGGGCTGTTCATCATCACCCTGCAACTGTTTGAGGCTATATTCTGCCACATCCAGTATTGCATCAGGTTGCCCCCATTTTCCGGCTAGCGACTCAAGATAATATTCTATACTGCTGATCGCATCAGCAAGACTATCCAGCGTGTCCGCTTCGGGAATAGTCGAACCTTCCAGCAAATTCTCACGAATATAAAGAATACAGCCCTGCAATAAATCGGCTGCACGATCCAGACTCAGTATCGAAATACCGCCTTTAATGCGATCCAGTGCGGCGGGTACAATATCAAGTGGCGAATGATCTGAAGGGTTTTTACTAAACAGGTTGATTGCATCCTTAACCTGTTCCAGCTCAAGCTTGGCTTCCTTGACCACGGTCTTCAGCAACTTCTGTTGCTCAACACCCTGCATCATGCCGGAGATATCGTTTATGCCTTTTTCAGCCTGAACATTCTCGGCGCGCGCAGCGCTCACTTCATTCAGTGAACTTTCAAGGTCAAGCATGGCTCCCGCTATGTCCATCAGACCATTGTCATCTACTTTTTTATCCCCTGTCTGCATCGCAGCAATTGATTCAATTTGCTGTTGCACACTTTCTCGTTGAATCCCAAGTCCAAGCATTCCCAGCGTGTCCGCAATCTGCGACAACATGTCCTTTAGCGGTTCCAGTTCCGAAACTTCACGCTCATCTGAGCGTACGAACAAGTCCAGGTTGTCTTTGACCTTAAGTAAGTCTTCCATCAACACCGAAGAAACCGTGGACATCAAGGCAGCATTCGGAGCGGCCATATCTGCGCGTGCCTGCTCCAGCGAGTTCATGTCCGGCAGAATTTGTTCTAGATCGAAAGCCTGTTTAATAGCGTTAGTAAGATCACCTTTACTATTCGATGTGGCAACATAATAAAGAAGGTTCTTGAGTAATTCAGAAGGTGGCTCAGCATTAAGCGCATGCTCACCACGGTCAATGATTTTTTTAAACTGGCGATCAAGCTGACCAAGCAACAATTTAACTGAGATACTACTATCCAAACCTGAATCAATCAGGCTTTCTACCAGACCTTCAGTTACCCAAAGTAAGCGGCTAATTTCTTCTTCACTTGCAACTTTTCGTAATTCATCCAGTACGCTGGCAATGCGCTTTAAACCCGAGTCATCATTTTTATTACCAAACCAGCCAAGTAATCCTAAATGATAATGATGACGCAACTTATGTAATTCATCAGTAAGATTTCCGTCAATGCTTTCTGGCAAGGGTGCGGCGACAGTTAAGTCCGGGGTGAACAATGCATTTTCAGATAACAGGGGCGCGCCGCGTGCTGCACGTAAATCATTCAGCAACGGCAATAGCAACATGGGTGTATCTGGATGGCCGTCAAGCAGATGTTCAAGGTAATCGGGTAATTGAAGTATTCCGCGAATTAGAACTTCATAGGCATCGTTACGATTTGAAACCTTGCCATCAATCAGTGCCTGCACCAAATTTTCGACTTCTTCCGCCGCCATAGCGGAACCATAGAGTTCCACCATCTGTAACGTGCCACGCACTTGATGCAGGTAGTTGAGGCAAAACTGAATCTGCGAAGTATCACTTTCATCTTCGGTAAAAATCTCTAGCGCCTTGCGAGCCTGATTTAAAGTCTCATCAATTTCAGACTTAACCCAGATTAAGGTATTGAGATCCAGTTCGTTATCATTGCTCATAACTGGCACTCTCTATCTATACGTCTAAACGCTAACACACCTGAATAGTTAACCGATTCCATTTGCGTGTGCTTCCAGCCAGAAATTTCACCTGCACCCAAAATCAATAAACCACCGGGAAGCAAATGTTGAACCATATGATCTAGGATCATATAACGGTAACGGCGTTTGAAATAAATCAGCACGTTCTGGCAATATATTAGATTCATCATTCCCAGTTGAGCCCGGGACAAATGCAAAATATTCAAACGCGCAAAACAAACCCTGTTACGTAATTTTTCGCTTATCCGGTAATGATGCTCATCTTCACGGGTAAAAAACAGGTTAAGCAGCATATCTGAAACGTTCTTCAATCGATTGACATGATAGATGCCCTCACGGGCAGAAGATAATGAGGCTGCACTAATATCCGAGGCGGTAACGCTGTAATGGCGAGTCAGCTTATGCATTAACATAAAGTTATCAATCAACATCGCCAGGGTGTAGGCTTCTTCGCCCGTTGCGCAACCCAAACTCCAGACGTTAATATTTTTAACGTCAGTAGTATCCGTCGTACGACATTGCTCAGGTAAAAACTGATCTTCGATCAAGGCTAGCGCACGATCATCACGATAAAATCGGCTTTCGTGTACGGTCAGGCGATCAACCAGAATTTCCCACTCAACGGCTCCACGCCGACCCTCGATCAAATACTGAAAATATGCGTCATAGCAGCTGTAACCCAGCTCGCGCATACGCGTACTTAAACTGGTTAGTAAAAAAGATTTACGGCTTTTCGCCAGTGAAATGCCCGTGCGCTTTTCCAGCAACTCTGTCCACATTGCCAGCTGCACCTGATCCATTTGCGCGGGCGCATGATAGCGCCACAACGTTTTATCAGAATTATGATCCTCTGCTGCCATCAAGGCTAAAACTCCAGCTTAGGCTGAGGGCAAACGGAAACCAGCAACAGAATGGCGCAGTTCATTCGCCAACTCAGACAAGTTACCAATCGACGCTGCCGTTTCATTAGTACCGGCCGACGTCTGCGTAGTAATTTCCTGAATCACGTTCATGGTATCGGAAATGCTGGTTGCCGCACCTGCCTGCTGACGAGCGGACTCAGAAATATTCGAAATCAAATCAGCCAGATGTTTGGACACGGTTTCAATTGCTTCCAGCGCACCACCGGCATCCTGCGCCAGCCGTGCTCCCGAGACCACCTCAGAAGTACTTTGTTCCATCGAAGCCACCGCTTCTTTGGTATCGGACTGAATTGCTTTAACCAGTGTTTCAATTTGTCGCGTTGCATCGGCTGAACGTTCAGCAAGTCGCTGCACTTCATCGGCTACCACCGCAAAACCTCGACCGGCATCACCCGCCATAGCAGCCTGAATGGCGGCATTCAAAGCCAGAATATTGGTCTGCTCGGCAATATCATTAATCAGCTCAACGATGTCGCCAATTTCCTGTGAGGATTCACCCAGACGCTTAATGCGCTTGGAAGTTTCCTGAATCTGTCCGCGAATAGTATCCATACCATTAATATTACGCTGCACTGCATCCGAACCCTGCCCGGCAATCTGCACTGAACGGCTGGCTTCCTCCGCCAGTTCGCCCGCATTATTGGAAACCTCTTCAATCGACACCGCCATTTCGTTAATCGCGGTACTGGCTGCCATAATTTGCTGCGCCTGATGATCACTGGCTTCCGCAAGGTGCATGGCCGTAGCCTGAGATTGTTGTGATGCAGAAGACACCTGCTGAGTGGTTTCATTAATCGCCGAAACCAGTTTACGCAAGGCATCAATCGCGTAATTAATGGAATCAGCAATCGCGCCCGTAATATCTTCGGTCACCGACGCTTGCACCGTTAAATCACCATCAGCCAGATCACCCATTTCATCCAGTAGTCGTAAAATTGCTTCCTGATTATTGGTATTGTTTTCTTCCATCAACTGCCCTTGGGCAGCAATCTCAGACAGGCGGCGTTGAGAATCTTTTCGATACAACAGAACCAGTCCAACAATAATTAAAACAATACTGGCTGCCAGCGAATTCACCCAGACCGAGGTTATACGTTTATCAATATAGGCCTGATAGCCATCCTGCAATTGCTGAATTTTTTTCGGTAGCTGTTCACTCATGTTAAGAATACCTTCCGAGGCACCCGAAACCTGAAACATTTCTGGCGAGCGTTCCAGAATGCCTCCCACCTGACTACGGATCGAACGAAACAGTTTCTGTACTTTAACCAGTTTGGCGCGGGTACTAGGTTCCTTGATACGGTGAATTCTCATGTTTCGGTTGCCACGTAGCATGTCTTCGATCACTCGACCGAACAAGGCAGCATCACGACCAAAGCGATCAGCAGCCGTCACTGCATCAGCCCCCCCTGACAATACGCGGTTAACATTACCTGAGATACGCTGAGTCAACATCAACTGGCGGGTAGCAATGTAAATCTGTTCCGCACTCGCGCCCTTATCTACCATGTCGCTTACAACTTCATCTGACAATGCGAGTAGCGTTGGAATCTGTTCATTAATTTTCTGGATGTGTTCACGCATGGTGGAAACAACTTCACGCCGTTGCAGAATGATTTTTACATCTTTCTGGTATTTTCCCCAGAATGATTGCAGTTCCTGAATAGTTGTATTCAATGTTTCTGGTGTACGTTCTACTTGCCAGTTAAGTATTTCATCAAACCGATTACTGCGTTGCTGTAGTAATGAGAAAGCACTAAGTTCACCCTGTGCAGACTGGTTGGCCAGCTTGGCAATTTCCTGTGCCAGCACTTTCTGATCACCAACCCGGCTAATGTAATCTCGATCCGCCGCTTCCTGATTGGAAACCTTATTGATGACAATACTCAGTGCAGCAATAGCGGCGATCAGCAGTATGGCAAAATACGCCATCATTCTAATTACTGGAACGCCTGCTACCTTGCCAACATTCTCTTTCATGACTTCTCTCCTGCCATTGAGCTTTTCTGTTTTGGATTAGATTTCATTTACATTTAAAACTAGTACAGCGTCTGTACCTTAAAAGCCCTTAAAATGGGCGCGTTTACTGATTTATATTTATTGCCTGAATTAAATTTCAACCGCGACATTTATAAATTCTGGGTTATCGGCCAGACGTCGGGCACTAAAAACACCCCAGTGTTGCTCTCCCTGCTGATAGCCACCATCAAGCAGTGCTTGTAAGCGCTCGGGCACGGCAGGTAAATCAGTTGTTTTTTCTTCTTCATAAAAATGTCTTAAGCCTAATACTTCCGTGACTAGCAAGCCGCTGACAAAGTCTCCCTGACGCATAATCAGGACACGACTTTTACGATTTAAGTGTGCCGTTTCTTCTTGCGTAAAACCCAATAGATCAATAATTGGAATCAGTGTGCCGCGAATATTGGCCACACCTTTCATCCAGCTCACCGTACCAGGGATTCGAGTTAAAGGAGGATAAGACAGGATTTCTGTTACCTCGTTGGTTGCAACAACCAGTGCCGCATCCTGCAATAGAAAACCAATTCCTGCTTTGGTATGTTTTATCTCAAGTTGCTGTGGCAAGCCCAACGCTTTCTGAAGACTACGTGATTCAATTTTACGTAGTAATGCAAAAATCTCGGCTGCTGATTCTGCCATTTACTTATTGTTCCCGGCTGTTGTAGGCTGCCAGATTACCCAGCAAGCGCCTTGTTAATTTTTTGCATTAGATCATTTTCTCTAACCGGCTTGGTAATATAATCTTTCGCACCCTGACGTAAGCCCCAGACACGATCTGTTTCCTGATCTTTGGTCGTCACGATAATAACCGGAATAGCCTGCGTCGCTGGGTCTCGGTGTATGGCGCGCGTGGCCTGAAAGCCATTCATCCCCGGCATAACAACGTCCATCAGAATAACATCCGGCAAAGAATCTTTAGCTCGCGCAATACCCGCTTCTGCGTTATCCACGGAGTCCACTTCATGACTATGTTTTTCAAGCATGACTTTTAATACATGCACTTCAGTCGGGGAATCATCAACAATTAAAATACGCGCCATTACGCCTCCTCCTTCTAACTTTACCCATCAGATCGCAAGGGCAATGCAGCTATACTTTCGTAGCATGAACTTAAGTTCATGCCTGTTCATGCACCAAATCTTTAATCGCACTCAGCAACTCTTCTTTGGTAAAGGGTTTGGTTAAGTATTGTTCCGAACCCACTATGCGCCCACGCGCCCGATCAAACAGACCATCTTTACTGGACAACATGACTACCGGGGTTTTTTTGAAACGTTTATTGTTCTTGATTAAAGCCGTTGTCTGGTAACCATCAAGACGCGGCATCATAATATCGATAAAAATAATTTCAGGCTGGTTGTCCGCAATTTTTGACAGCGCTTCAAAACCATCGGATGCTGTTACAACATCACAACCTACTTTTTTTAACAAGGTTTCGGCGGTACGACGAATAGTCTTGCTATCGTCGATTACCATTACTTTTAAACCTTGGTATATATCTTCCATCTGCTTCTCTGCTAGCACAGCTATCACCTGCTTTATTACTAAATAAGCCTCAGCATTTAAAGTCTACGATCTTAACGCTCACAGCCCGAAATGTTTCGACAGAATTTTTAACACAGTTTTTAGGAACAATCCATAAGTATCTATATTCACTATTTATTTCTCAAATATTGCTCATTCTAAAATTGCATAATTAATAATCAATTTTGTGCTGACATTTACCCCAGAGCGAATCTCTGGCATAGTCATACACCTGAATAATGCCGGCATAAGACAAATATTCGGTTCGCTAACATTCTGACTTTACTAGCGACCCGCATTAAATACATTCACTTTTATCATGGTCAAATAAATAGCAAATATGAGTATTGAACACCTTCACGCCGTTCCTCATTTGACCACCGCCCTGTCCGGGCCGTTGCATGATATTGAAACACACCTTCTCAAAAATCAGGCTGAAATCGAAACCTGGTTCCGCCAGCAGTGGCTCATTACCCCAGCCCCTTTCTACGCCTCAGTGGATCTGCGTAATGCTGGTTTCAAACTTGCCCCGGTAGACACCAATCTGTTTCCTGCCGGTTTCAACAACCTCAATCCCGCCTTTATGACCCTGAGCATCCAGGCTGTGCAGTCCGTGCTGGAACGAATTTGTCCCAAAGCCGTGCGCATCCTGCTGATTCCCGAGAACCATACCCGTAACCAGTTTTACCTGGAGAGCCTTGCAACCTTACAGGAAATCATTACAAAAGCTGGGTTTGAAATACGTATCGGCTCAATAATGCCCGGACTTGAGGAAAAACAGAGCCTGACGCTCGCCTCTGGGCGGGAAATACTACTGGAACCGATTCAGCGACAGGGCGACAAAATTGTAATCGATGACTATGACCCCTGTCTGGTACTGCTTAACAACGATCTATCCTCAGGACGACCTGAGATTCTGGAGAACCTGCAGCAAATGATCCTGCCACCGCTGGAGCTAGGCTGGAGTGATCGCTTAAAATCCGACCACTTTACCGAATACCATCGAGCCACAAAAGAATTTGCCGAGCTGATCGATATTGACCCCTGGCTGATTACGCCGCTGTTCTGCAACTGTGGCAAGCTCGATTTTATGAAGCGCGAAGGCGAGGACTGTCTGGCCAGCAATGTTGATCGCATGCTGATAGATATTCAGAAAAAATATGATCAATACCAAATCGAGAAACGACCTTTCGTCATCGTCAAAGCCGACTCCGGTACCTATGGCATGGGTATCATGACTATCCACAATGGCGATGAAGTCCGCGAGCTTAATCGTAAACAGCGCACTCGTATGGCGAAAAGCAAGGGCGGGCAGGCAGTCACGGACGTCATTATTCAGGAAGGCATCTATACCTTTGAAACCTGGGGTGACGGCCAGTCAGTCGCCGAGCCGGTTGTTTATATGGTGGATCACTTCGTGGTCGGCGGTTTTTACCGCGTCCATACCGGGCGTGGCGCAAATGAAAACCTCAATGCACCGGGTATGCATTTCGAGCCACTGGCCTTTGCCGAAAGCTGCAACGCCCCCGATAGCAACAAGTCCCCCGATGCCGATCCCAACCGTTTCTATGCCTACGGCGTGATCGCCCGCCTGGCCCTGCTGGCCGCAGCACGGGAACATACCGAACACCTCAACAACTAACAACGCAAAATCAGGATTATTTCCCCGTGCCCAAGCACCCCGTCCGACTCGGCGTCATTATGGATCCCATTGACGCCATCAACCTAAAAAAAGACAGCAGTCTGGCTATGCTGCTGGAAGCTCAGCGTCGCGGCTGGGAACTCTATTATATGGAGCAAGCCAATCTTTCGCTTCGACAAAATCAGGCCTGGGCAAACATGCGCTCACTCACGCTGGCCGCCGACCCCGAGCAGGCAAGCGACCGCTGGTACACGCTGTCCGCCGCAGAAGACCGGCCACTGGCCGAGCTGGATGTGGTGCTAATGCGCAAGGATCCGCCTTTCGACATGGATTATATTTTCAGCACCTATTTACTCGAGCAGGCCGAGGCCGAAGGCGTGCTGGTGGTCAATCGCGCACAAAGCCTGCGCGATGCCAATGAAAAATTATTTACTGCCTGTTTTCCCCAGTGCCTCGCACCCATGCTGGTCAGCGCACAGGCTCCCCAGATCCGCGGATTTCTGCGTGAGCATGTCGATATTATTCTCAAACCACTGGATGGCATGGGCGGCGCATCAATTTTCCGAGTCCAGCAGGACAGTCCTAATATTGGCGTGATCATCGAAACCCTGACCCAGCACGGCCAGCGTCTGTGCATGGCGCAGAAATTTATCCCGGAAATCAAACAGGGCGACAAACGCATTTTGTTGATCGATGGTGAACCCGTGCCTTATGCGCTGGCACGTATTCCTCAAGGCGATGAAACCCGAGGCAACCTTGCGGTGGGCGGTCTTGGCAAAGGCGTTGAGCTTAGTGAACGGGATCGATGGATCTGCGCCCAGGTCGCGCCCGAGCTTAAAAAACGCGGCCTGATTTTCGTCGGTCTGGATGTGATTGGCGATTATCTTACCGAAATCAACGTCACCAGCCCCACCTGCATTCGCGAACTGGACGAGCTTTATCAGCTCAACATTAGCGCCACGTTGATGGACTGTATCGAACAACGCCTGCAAAACCGGTAAACTCCCTGTTCATGACCTTGCGTCGCCGCCTCCTCTTATTCATTGCCTTTGCATCACTGCTGCTGACTTCCGGCTGTCAGCAATCCCCCCATGAATACAAACAAACTCTGCTGGTATTCGGCACGCTAGTTACTATCACCCTGCGCGATGTCGATGAAACGCTGGCACAACAGAGCATCGAACAAATTCGTCATGATCTCAACTTTATGCACGAAGTCTGGCATCCGTGGAAACCGGGGCCATTAGGACGTACCAATGCCCTGCTCGCCACCGGTGGCTGGTTTTCCGCTACCCCATCAGGACTACCACTCATCCAGAAAAGCCGTGAGCTCGCCCGCCTCAGCAACAACCTGTTCAACCCAGCCATCGGCAAGTTAATTGCGCTCTGGGGCTACCATCAGGATGAATCACCGAAAGGTCCGCCACCCTCGAAAGCCGCTATCACACAATTGCTGGCGCAACAGCCACGCATGACCGATATTGAATTTGATGGCCTGCGAATACGCAGCCACAACCCCGCCGTACAACTGGACTTTGGCGCAATGGCCAAGGGGCTGGCTATCGACCGCATCATCACCTATCTGCGCAAACAGGGTGTCAAAAACGCGATTATAAATGCTGGCGGTGATCTCAAAGTAATTGGCCGTCACCAGGATCGTCCCTGGCGTATCGGCATCCGCCATCCACGTCCAAAAGATAAAAACAGCGTATTGGCCGCACTGGATGTTAACGATGGTGAAAGCGTCTTCACTTCTGGCGACTACGAACGTTTCTATGATTATCAAGGCCGACGCTATCACCACATTATCGATCCACGCACCGGCTACCCGGCAGATCAAACCACCTCCGTCACCGTAATTCATCCTGATGCCGCCACCGCCGATGCGGCAGCCACCGCCCTGTTCATTGCCGGGCCAACGGGCTGGCAGGCTATTGCCAAAAAAATGCAGCTACGTTACATAATGCTAGTGGACAAAAACGGCCAGATCATCATGACCCCGGCCATGGCTAAACGTATCAAATTGATCGATACCGAAAGCAAACCGCTAATTATTGAACCCTATTAGATTTTTAAAATCACCTAAACAATTATGAGTTTATGAATGAGCCAGTAAGAAGTTAATTGAAAAATATTTCATCTCCAAATGATTGGTATCTGCAATCATGCCACTGCACATTGAAGTGCCCAATCATGACAACGTTAGAAGGTATAGCTAAACGTGAAGAAACTAAAAAACGAGAAAGAACTGGTAAAAAAGGCAATCACCGAAGGAATGAAATACGGAGAAGAAAGAGGTGTTGTTGAATTTGAGCCCACCGATTCAGCAAATGAAAAAATCGAGTACATTTATCGTTTGCTGGTACATGACAAGATAATACAACCCATTCCTGAGGATCAGATATCTCAATTGTCCATGAAACACAAGCTGGCTATATGGGCATCAAAACTAAAATAAGAAAGACAAGAGTTCCGAGATAGAAACAATGAATACGGCAAATGACGGGGCAATTATCAACGTCATATGGCATTTACGGACTTATCGTTTTTTTAGTCGGGTTTTATATATTTATCATCATTAGTTCAACATACCTTGCACACCGAAATAATGATTACAATCTGAAATATTAAAATCGGTGGTACATATATTTGCTTCTATTTATTGAAGCTCACGATATTTACAAATGTACTATTTTTATCTCGAGACAGCATTCTTGGGTATGAAATATATAGAGTTCCATCAAACTCGATGGCTCCCACACTAAAAGCTGGGGATTTCATAACAGTTGATACTAGAAATAAGAAACCAAAAGTAGGCGATGTTATTATATTCCTATCTCCCCAAGATCATGTCACACCATATGCAAAAAGGGTGGCTGCTCTTGGTGATGATACGATATCCATCGTAAATGGAAAGGCATCTCATATACTATCAGTTTCAGAAAACATAAGGCAGCGAGATTTTTCTGTGTCAATGTTGAAAATTCTAGTCCCCAAAGGTGAGTTATTTTTATTGGGCGATTGGAGAGATAACAGTAAAGATAGTCGGTTATGGGGAACTGTTCCAATTTCAGATGTGATTGGTAAGGTTACCTATATTTGGCTATCAGAGGACTCTAGTCGGATAGGTTTGGACGTAAAATGAAAACATCATCTAACAAACTCATCCAGCGGGACTTTCAGAAGGTTCACGATTTTTTGCAACGAACGCAAAAATCGCGCCCCTGATGAAAGCGATGACCCGCGCTGATATTATTCTGCTGCTTGCGACCCTTCTCGCGCTGCCATTTGTTTATCTGCATTACTGGCAACCCAGCAGCGTTGGCACGCGTGTTCGCATTTTTTATGACGAAACCCTGATACAGGAACTCGCACTAAATAAAAATCAGGACATTACGGTTGAGGGAACACTGGGGACAAATCAGTTACAAATTAAAGAGGGAAAAATACGTTTCACCGACTCCCCCTGCTCCGCCAAAGTCTGCATCCACAAAGGCTGGCTCAGTCATAGTGGCGACTTCAACGCCTGCCTGCCTAATCGAGTGAGCATTGAGATTATGGGAAATGGGGAATTTGATAGCATCAATTTCTGAACAGAGCGTTGAACACTCTGTTTTTTACAGAGTCGTTAAATTATTTTATATCCAGATTAAAGCCACATGCAGTCCCGGCATTGATCTTTGCAGTGAATATATTTTCCAGCCTTGTTCATCGATTGCTTAAATATAAGACAAGCTAAATTAAAATAGCCCGTTCACCAACCTGTGCAGGAAAGATAAACGGGCTATATTTTAACAGGCTAACCAAACAGCCGGTCTACTTACAACAAACGACTACTTGCGTCTACGAGCAACGGCCAGCAATCCCAGCAAGCCACTACCAAACAACCAGACCGCTGCCGGTACCGGTACCGTTGAAGCACCAACGATGAAGTTAGTATTAAAGCCCTCGCCCAGATGCTGCTCGGTCAGATCAAAGTAGAAGGCGATATCCAGCACATTGTCGGTGCTGATCAAATCTCCCCATAAGCCATAATCCAGTACGCTATCATCAAAGTAACTTGTTGCTGTGCCCAGGCTGCTAAAGGTTATATCCGTCACCCATGCGCCTTCAATATTCATACGAAAACGCAGACTGTCAAAACCATGTACCCCGGTTGCTATCGGGTCAAGCAGTCCGACCAACAGGTTAGTATTGCTCATGTCATTCATATCAACATTGAAATCAAGCCAGCTGTTGTATAACACTCCGCTAGTTTCACTGCCGCTATCTGAGTAAGCCCCACCCAACAAGCCCATAGCAAGTGCATCATAGCCTGCCATCGCCGCGTCAACATTCGCATTTCCAGCCATTGCCGCTGTAGCATCTGCCTCGCTGGGTAACAGGGTTCCAAATGCAACAGTCTGCATTCCATCTGCCCGTGCCCGATCCGTTACCGCCTGAGCGATACTACTGCTGACCTCGGCATTGCTGGTAGCCGTGGTACCGGTGGAGTTGTTACCAGCAACATTGGCATTGGCGTAACTCCGAACATAGTTACGGTTATTCGTACTACCTGAACTGGCATCGGCACGGACGTAGCCGTACGTGCCAGTTGCGCTAGAGGAGGCCTCTGCGCGGCCACTTTTAGCTGTGCCTGCACCAATTCCACCCGCTGCTATAGAATTGGCAGTTGCATATCCCCCACCCGTGCTTTGCGCACGCGCCAATGCAGCGCCACCACGACCATCACTAAAGCCGCTCCCCTGGCCAGCTCCGCCATGGCCACCACGAGCCGTAGAGCTTGAGCTAACCGATTGCGAACCCACATTGCTGGCAGTGGCACTAGAGCGAGCCGTGCCACCATTACCACCCGTGCCGGTGTTGGTCGCACTGGTATAGATATAACCTCCACGCCCAGCGGTGACATTGTCCGTCACAGTGACATAACTATTACCGCTCGCCGTGCCGGTTGAACGACTGGTGGCATTGCCCCCAGCCCCCGCGCTCGCACCCGTCGCAGTCTGGTAAACATAACTACCTGCACCAGCACTCGCTGTACCATAAACCGTCACCGACTGGGCATCACCACTGCTGCTGCCGCTGGCCGTATTCGTGGCAGCACCACCCGCACCAGAATCAGCGCCATAGTAACCCAGGCCACCCACGCCCCCTCGTGCCGTGCCCGTAATGTAG
>CAZIJT010000041.1:0-18352 GCA_964539595.1 uncultured Thiohalophilus sp.
CTGCAAGCAGCGGGGAATTTAACCCGTAGAGATTAACTAGCAACCACTACACATCCAGGTTTGATGTATTCAAGGCATTGCTTTCAATGAAGTCCCGGCGTGGCTCGACCTGATCCCCCATCAGGGTGGTGAAAATTTCATCAGCACCAATAGCATCTTCAATCTGCACCTGTAACAGGCGGCGGCTGTTGGCGTCGAGCGTGGTTTCCCAGAGTTGTTCTGGATTCATTTCGCCCAGCCCTTTGTAACGCTGAATATGCTGGCCGCGTTTTGCTTCTTCCATCAGCCAGTCCATTACCTCATGGAACGCCTGCACATCTTTGCGTCGCTCACCACGCTGTACGTAAGCGCCGTCACCAATCAAACCCTGTAACTGCTGTATCAACGTTTTGAAGGCCTTATATTCGCCGGACTCAAAGAACTCTCGCTTAAGTAAGCGTTCACTATCAATGCCATACCGGGTGGTTATCAGCTTTGCTTGCCAGGCACCAGTTTCGTTGCCGTCTTCTTCGAGGCGAATTTCAATCCGATCCTGAGCTTTGTCATCTGTGTTGAGTAACTGTTGTAATTCATGGAACCAGCTCTGTGCCCGATCTTTATCGAGTAGCGCCTCATCCTCGAATACCGGCATAACAATCATTTTTTCCAGCACTCGCACAGGATAACGGCGAGCCAGCCGTTTGATACTTTCTTTCACTAAAATATGCTGCTTTGCCAGCACTTCCAGTGCCGGACCACTTAAGGCCGGTGCCTGCTCATTAACGTAAAACTCGGTATTTTCCAAGGCCACCTGTAATAAATAGGTATTCAGCTCCGCATCATCCTTAACGTAACGTTCCTGCTTGCCCTTTTTTAATTTATACAAGGGCGGCTGGGCAATATAGATGTAGCCATTTTCAATCAGCTCCGGCATCTGACGATAGAAGAACGTCAGTAACAAGGTGCGAATGTGAGAACCATCCACATCGGCATCGGTCATGATAATAATGCGATGATAACGCAACTTTTCAATATTAAATTCGTCCCGGCCAATGCCGCAACCCAGCGCAGTAATCAGGGTGCCGACTTCAACGGATGAGAGCATTTTATCAAAACGGGCTTTTTCCACATTCAGAATTTTACCCTTCAACGGCAAAATCGCCTGGCTTTTTCTATCGCGTCCCTGCTTGGCTGAACCACCGGCGGAATCACCCTCCACCAGGAACAGTTCAGACAAGGCCGGATCTTTTTCCTGACAATCGGCTAATTTGCCCGGCAAACCCGCGATGTCGAGCGCACCTTTGCGCCGAGTCATTTCCCGTGCCTTACGAGCCGCTTCACGAGCACGCGCCGCATCAATGATTTTGGAAACAATCGCTCGGCTATCGCCCGGGTTTTCCTCAAGGTAATCGCTAAGCTTCTCACCTAAAACTGATTCCACAATACCTTTGATTTCAGAAGACACCAGTTTGTCTTTGGTTTGTGAAGAAAACTTGGGATCAGGCACTTTGACCGAAAGCACCGCTGTCAGCCCTTCTCGTGCATCGTCGCCGCTGGTGTTGACCTTGTTCTTTTTTGCATGCCCTTGTTTTTCAATGTAATTATTGAGCGTTCGGGTCAGCGCAGCGCGAAAGCCCGCCATATGCGTACCACCATCGCGTTGCGGTATATTATTAGTAAAACAGAAAATATTTTCCTGATAGGAATCATTCCACTGCATCGCAATCTCAACGCCCACCTCATCTTTCTCGGTATTAACGTAGACCACATTTTCATGCAGGGGCGTTTTGTTGCGGTTGAGGTGTTGAACAAAAGCCTTAATACCGCCCTGGTACTCAAAGGTTTCCTTCTTCTCGTCCCGCTCATCATAAAGGGTGATACACACCCCCGAGTTAAGAAATGACAACTCCCGCAATCGCTTGGCGAGAATATCAAAATGGAATTCCGTGTTGGTGAAAATTTTGGTGCTGGGTTTAAATCGGATTTCTGTCCCCATCTTTTCTGTTTCACCAATAGCCGTCAAATCGCCCTGCGGTTCGCCCATGGCATATTCTTGCTGGTGAATCTTGCCTTCTCGGCGAATGGTTAACTTCAGGCTTTCTGAGAGTGCATTTACTACCGACACACCCACCCCATGCAGCCCACCCGAGACCTTATAGGCGTTATCATCAAACTTACCCCCCGCATGCAGCACCGTAAGAATCACTTCAGCGGCTGATCGACCCTCTTCTTCATGATAATCTGTGGGTATGCCACGACCGTCATCTTTGACGGTTATCGATTTATCACTATTTATGCTCACCTCGATGCGTGAGCAATGCCCTGCCAACGCCTCATCGATGGAATTATCCACAACTTCAAATACCATGTGGTGCAAACCTGAGCCATCATCCGTATCGCCAATATACATACCTGGCCGTTTACGTACGGCATCCAGCCCCTTTAGGACTTTGATGCTGGAAGAGTTGTAACTGTCTGACTGGCTCATGCTGTTGTCTCCATTTGAGCGTTAGATTGTACCATTTCTGTGACCTGCCCGTGTTCCACGTGGAACACCTTACAGCTGCGTTCATTTTTTATCTTTAGCAAATCAAGCTCGGTAGTCGTAATGAAGATTTGCGCTGCGGTCTCAAATGCAGCATCCAAAAGCGTACGGCGGTGTTGCTCATCCAATTCTGCTGCCAGATCATCCAGCAACAACACGGTGTCTTGTTGCTTCTCATCCTTTAGCTGCCGGGTCTGCGCCAGACGAAGCGCACAAACCAGCAGTTTTTGTTGACCCCGTGAAAAATAATCCTGAACCGGTATTTTTTTACTTTTAAATATTAAATCCGCGCGGTGTGGCCCGGTTCGGGTAAATCCCAGCTGCTGATCCTGTTCCAAACTATTCCGTAGTGCCGTAGGAAAATCTAGATCTGCCCCCCAACCGGGGCGATAATCGACGCTTACATCCTCACCCATTAATAACAAACAATAATGACTAATATAGGCGCGGAGCTTATCGAGGTAATTTTGTCTTAACCGGGTCATTTTTTCTCCCAGCTCGATCACTCTCGCATCCCACAAGCGTATTGCTTCTGCTTGCTGTCTTTGTCGCAACGCGGCATTTCGTTGTTTTAAGGTGTGTGCATAATCATGCCATAACGGCAAAAAAGAAGGTTCCACGTGAAACACACCCCAGTCCAGAAATTGCCGTCGTTGCTTTGGACCTTGTTCGAGCAACCTGTGGCCTTGCGGGTGAATCACTTGAACAGGCAAATAGGCGGCAAGCTGGGATGACTGTTTTACAGTTTCACCGTTAATACGTATTTGAGTATCACTTGAAGATCTTCGGATACCCAGAACAGACGTCACCGCCGAACAACTATTCTGTATCTTGCCAACAACCTGTAAGGCTTCGCTACTAGTATTAATTATTTTCCGGGCTTGCGTTGTTCGAAAAGATCGTGCAAGAGAGAGATAATAAATACTTTCAAGGATATTGGTTTTACCCGATCCATTATCCCCAAAAATAATATTGCATTGCTTGGAAAATGATAATTCAGCCTCTGTAATGTTTCGAAAATTCTGTAGCGTCAGCGTGTTAATTGACATATATATAAAACTATTACAGTCGCATCGGCATAATAACGTAACGGTTCCGCGTATTGCCTTCTCCAAACAGCAGACAGCTATGATTTGTATCGGTCATATTTAAGACCACCTTTGTTTCTTCAATAACCGACAGCACTTCCTGAAAATAGGCAACATTAAATCCAATTTCAAATTCATCACCGTTATACTCGATTTCAATCTGTTCTTCCGCTTCTTCCTGCTCTGGATTATGCACCGTGGCATTCAGTAGCCCAGGGGCAAACTGCAACAGAATTCCACGGTACTTTTCGTTGGAAAGAACGGAGGCGCGTATAAAAGCCTGGCGCAATAATTCCCGATCACAGATGATTTCTTTTTCACAACTTGCTGGTATAACTTGTTGATAATCTGGAAATTTCCCATCAATAAGCTTGGATGTAAAGGTTATATCATCAAGCTCGATCCGAATGTGATTTTCACTCAGCTTAATTGTTAACACCCCATCTGAGTCATCGAGTAACCGCGCCAGCTCATTAACGCCCTTTTTAGGCAAAATAATCTGGCGCGTTTCAGTAACATCAAAGTGTCCCTTCAGCTCAGACATCGCAAGCCTGTGGCCATCGGTAGCAACCGCACTAAGTTTGTCAGGCATAATTTCAAACAGCAGACCGTTTAAATAATACCGAACATCCTGTTGAGCCATACAGAATTGCGTATTCTCAATTAAGCTTTTTAGTTCCCTCTGGGTTAGGGTAAATTCAAAGGGCGACGTCACCGCTTCAATATTAGGAAATTCTGTTGCTGGCAAAGTTGATAGCGTAAATCGACTACGGCCTGATTTAATTATGCAACGGTCGTTACTGGTAATTAGCTCGATCTCAGCATTTTCCGGCAAGGCTTTACAGATATCTAAAAACTTTTTTCCGGGTACGGTTATTTCTTCCTTCTCATCAGTATCGACAGTAAGCCGGGTAACCATTTCGATTTCAAGGTCGGTTCCTGTTAAAACCATTGTCTTATCAGATACTTGAATCAAGATATTTGATAACACAGCGAGCGAGGGACGGCGTTCAATTACATTTCCTACTGCTTGTAAGGGTTTTAACAGCGCGTCACGGAATAATCTAAGCTTCATTAAAGATCCTTATATTTTATATATAAATTATTACTATTATTAAGCAACTAAATTTCTGTGGATAAGCTATTTTTTGTATTACTTAACAAGCGCTTATCTTATCTTAAAAACTGTGGGAAAAATCAGTAACGCCGCTAGGGTAAGGTGTGGATAAAATGTGCTTAACTATAAACACGGTGCTGGTAGCGGGTTTGCAAACAGCTTATCCACAGTTCAATCCCATCATGTACTCAGGATTCGAATGAGATTCGAATAGTCTTCATCAATACTCACTTCTGTTTCTATTAATTCCTTTACCTTGCGACAGGCATGCAAGACGGTTGTATGATCGCGGCCACCAAAGGCATCCCCAATTTCTGGCAGACTATGGGTAGTCAATTCTTTGCATAATGACATGGCCATTTGTCGGGGGCGAGTGATTGAGCGACTGCGGCGTTTTGAGTGTAAATCGGCTACTCGAATTTTAAAATACTCAGCAACCGTTTTTTGTATATTTTCAATGGTTAACTGGCGATCCTGAATAGCCAGTAAATCACGCAAGGCTTCGCGGGCAAAACTCAGAGTAATGCTCTGGCCAGTAAACTGCGCATTTGCCATAACGCGTCGTAACGCCCCTTCTAATTCACGAACGTTGGAACGTATGCGTTTGGCGATAAAAAAAGCGACTTCATTTGATAATTCTACACCGGAATTACTGGCCTTGCTTTTAAGAATGGCAACCCGTGTTTCTAGCTCAGGGGGTTCAATCGTTACCGGCAGTCCCCAGCCAAAACGAGACTTTAATCGTTCCTCCAGACCATCAACTTCTTTGGGATAGCGATCACAGGTCATAATGATCTGGTGATGACTTTCAATTAGCGTGTTGAAAGTATGGAAAAATTCTTCCTGGGACTGCTCTTTGTTAGCAAAAAACTGGATGTCATCAACCAGCAATGCATCAACCGAGCGATAGAAGCGTTTGAATTCATTGATGGTGCCGTGCTGCAAGGCTTTGACCATTTCCGCAACAAAGCGCTCGGAGTGTAAATAAACAACGTTGGCGTTGGGCTGATGCTGGAGAATCATATTGCCGACGGCATGCATGAGATGCGTTTTACCCAGACCGACGCCGCCGTAGATCATCAGGGGATTGTAACTATGTCCTGGGTTTTCAGCTACCTGCAGGGACGCGGCGCGGCCAAGTTGATTGGACTTACCTTCTACGTAGGTGTCAAAAGTGAAATTAGGGTTTAGCGTGGAGTTTTTACGGGTGGAGCCGGGTGTTGCTCGAGAGGGTTTCCCCCCCGGTATAGTGGGCGTGTCGGTGCCGGGAGAGATAGTTTCACTACCAATATCGAGCAGAACGGAAATGCTGTTATCAGAATAATTATTTATCAGAGCTTCTATATTATTGAAATACTTGTCTTTTACCCAATCGAGCACAAATTGGTTAGGTGCTAAAATGGTGATACCCTGGTCATTGAAGCGAGCCTGGAGAGGGCGAACCCAGGTATTGAACTGCTGCGGCGAAAGATCCTGCTGCAGCCGCGCCAGACATTTGTCCCAGGAATTTCGAGGCACCTTAGGTTAACTCCTTGAAAAGTAGATCATTGAATGTGCCACAGGAAAAAGAAAACCTCGAAGCGAAGAGACGGAGTTTATAACGGGAGAAAAAAGTTATCCACATGCACGTGTGAAGAATGTTGAATATAGTTATTGCATAATATTGGTTGACAGTTGCGACCTCAGGAAGTATTGTTGCGACCCTTTTTCAGGCACCGTGTTCCTGAAATTTCGAGTAACAAGTTTCTGATTAAACAGTGATTTAGCCATGAAAAGAACATTTCAGCCCAGCACCCTAAAACGTAGTCGTACCCATGGCTTCCGAGCCCGCATGCGCACCCGCGCCGGTCGTGCAGTGATTAATGCCCGCCGCGCAAAAGGCCGCCAGCGTCTGAGTGCCTGATTAACCCGCCTGTATTTGCTCCGCTTAGTCCGAACAATCCGTCCTTGCGTGAATCTGGTAAAGGCTTTCCTCGTCAGCAGCGGCTGCTCACGGCAACGGATTTCAGCCGCGTTTTTAAGCAGTCGCTCAAACAGAGCGACCGCCACCTCACCTTACTGGGGCAACTAAATTCGCGGGATCATGCTCGACTGGGTATGGCCGTTCCAAAACGTCAGTTAAAACGAGCCGTTGATCGCAATCACATAAAACGCTTGATCCGAGAAAGCTTTCGTCAGCATCAGGCTCAACTCCAGGGGCTAGATGTTGTAGTATTGGTTCGCCACGGCATCCTGCAGCTGGACAATGACGCAGTATTTCGTGCTCTGGATAAACACTGGGCTCAGCTGAGTAAAAAATGCGCAAACTCGTTATCTACCTGATCGGTGCATATCGCTACTTGATCAGCCCTGTTCTTGGCAATAATTGCCGTTTTTATCCTAGCTGTTCAGAATATGCGGAAACGGCGGTAAGCCGGTTTGGTGTATTTCGTGGTAGCTGGTTGTCATTAAAACGTTTAAGCCACTGTCACCCCTGGCATGCCGGGGGTCTTGATCCCGTACCTGAGAAAAAAGAAAGCTAATGGAACAACAACGCCTTATATTATTTATTGCCCTGAGTCTGGTTCTGTTTTTGATTTGGGATGCCTGGCAACGTGAATTCTCGCCCCAGCCGGTTGCCCCGCTATCTGAAATCAGCACGACAGCAAGTCCGGCAACCCCTGCCAATGCGGATGTCCCGGTTGCCGACGTCACCCGGCCAGCAGAAGCGGCCTACATGCCGGTTAGTGAACCAGTATTGGTAAAACAGGCGCAGCGTATCCAGGTTGAAACCGATTTATTTAACATTGAAATCGATACGCTCGGGGGTGATCTACGCATCGTTGATCTGAAAGAATATCCGATTAGCGTGAGTGAGCCCGATCAGCTGTTTCGTCTGATGAAGGATGAGCCGGGCAATTTGTTTATTGCCCAGTCGGGCTTTACGCTGAGAAAAACGGGCGATAATGAGTTAAGTGCCGCGCCTAATCACACGACAATCTACCGGGCAATGCAAAGCCGCTATCAGTTAGCGGCGGATGAAAATAAACTCACAGCGGTAATGACCTGGACTAGCCCAGAAGGTGTGGTCTTCATAAAAAGTTATACCTTTACTCGTGGCAGTTACCTGATTGAGGTGGCGCACACCATTAAGAACCCAACGGCCAGGGACTGGGTGGGCAATCTGTATCAGCAACTACAGCGCACGCCGTTGCCAGAATCAGAACAGCCTCGGTTTATCTATACCTATACCGGTGGCGTTGAATACAGCCCAGAAGAAAAATATAACAAAATCAGTTTCGATGACATGGAAGAGTCGAGGCTGAATAAACAGGTGACCGGTGGCTGGACAGCAATGATCCAGCATTATTTCCTTGCCGCCTGGGTGCCGCCAGCCGATGCGCCGGAAACGTTTTACTCGAGCCATAAAGCCAATCCGGATCGCTATACCCTGGGAATGAAATCGGATAACAGTTATCAGGTTGGAGCCGGAAAAGAAGAGCGCTTTATTAACAGGCTGTTTGTCGGGCCTAAATTACAGGACACCTTGGAAGAGATTGCGCCCGGACTGGAATTGACCGTGGACTACGGCATACTGACAATATTGGCAAAGCCGATTTATTTCGTCCTAAAATTTATTCATAACAACATAGTCAGTAACTGGGGCTGGGCCATTATTATTTTGACCCTGTTGATTAAGCTGGCCTTTTACAAGCTGTCAGAAAAATCCTACCGTTCGATGGCGCAAATGCGCAAGTTGACGCCGCGTATCCAGCAGCTGAAGGAACGCTATGGTGATGACAAGAAAAAAATGGGGCAGGCGCAGATGGATCTATTCCGTAAGGAAAAGATCAATCCGTTGGGTGGCTGCCTGCCGATTCTGGTGCAAATGCCGGTATTTATTGCGCTGTACTGGGTGTTACTGGAAAGTGTTGAACTACGACAGGCTCCCTGGATCTTGTGGATTCAGGATATGTCCACCGCCGATCCTTATTTTGTTCTGCCGCTATTAATGGGTATCAGCATGTTTATCCAGCAGCGCTTAAATCCTGCGCCCGTGGATCCGATGCAGGCGAAAGTAATGATGTTGTTGCCATTTGTGTTTACCGTTTTCTTTGCCTTCTTCCCGGCGGGGCTGGTGATTTACTGGGTAGTAAATAACACCCTGTCGATCATGCAGCAGTGGTATATCACGCGCGTGGTGATCAAGGCCTGATCTTGCAGGCAGGTGAGCCGGGAATGAGTCTGCGCGATTACGTGGAAGACACTATTGCCGCGATTGCCACCCCGGCAGGACGCGGTGGTGTGGGTATTGTCCGCATTTCCGGTGCCAAGGTTGATGCCATTTCTCAGGCGATACTGGGAAAGCGGCCTCGTCCTCGTTTTGCTGAATACCTTCCTTTCCTTGATCACGAGCGCAAGATTCTCGATCAGGGTATCGCACTTTATTTTCCCAACCCCCATTCTTTTACCGGTGAAGATGTGCTGGAACTACAGGCACACGGTGGCCCGGTGGTGCTGGATCTGTTACTTAAACGCGTGTTGTCGCTGGGTGCGCGGATGGCACGTCCGGGCGAATTTAGTGAGCGCGCCTATCTAAATGACAAAATGGATCTGACTCAGGCCGAAGCCATTGCCGATCTTATTGATGCCAGTACCGAGCAGGCCGCACGTTGCGCCATGCATACGTTCGAAGGCGTATTCTCAGACTGGGTAAAGACAACGGTAGAACGTCTGATCCGCTTGCGCATGTATGTGGAAGCGGCGATTGATTTTCCTGAAGAAGAGATCGACTTTCTTGCTGACAGTAAGGTGACCGATGAGCTGGATGACTTACGGGCAGATCTGGATCGGGTGATTGAACAGGCGCAGCAAGGACGATTACTACGTGAAGGCATGCGCATCGTTCTTGCAGGCCAACCCAATACCGGCAAGTCGAGTTTGCTTAATCAGCTGGCCGGGCGGGATTCAGCGATTGTTACCGAGATCCCCGGGACTACCCGCGATGTACTGCGCGAAGAAATTAGTCTGCAAGGCATGCCGGTGCACGTTATCGACACCGCAGGCTTGCGGGAAAGTGAAGATGCGATTGAACAGGAAGGCATTCGGCGCAGCTGGCAGGAAATGGAACAGGCTGATCGGGTTTTGTTATTACTCGATGACCGTGCCGGTTTTGGGGCGGAAGAAGAAAAAATTCTCTCCCGCCTGCCGACTAAACTGGAAGCCATCGTGGTACACAATAAAATAGATTTAAGTGCTGCAAAGCCTAAGCAGGAGACGCATGACAATCGCGTTCACCTGTGGTTATCAGCTAAAAATAATCTTGGCATAGAGTTATTGCGCGAGCATCTGAAGGCCTGCGTAGGGTTTAATGCGCAGGCTGGCAACGAAGGTCAGTTCATGGCGCGGCGTCGGCATCTACAGGCACTGGGGTTGGCGCGCCAGTGTGTTGAAAACGGAGCGATGCAGTTGCGCGAGTATGCGGCAGGCGAATTGCTGGCAGAAGAACTGCATCAGGCACAAGAGGCGCTGGGTGAAATTACCGGAACCGTTAGCAGCGATGATCTGCTTGGGCGTATTTTTAGTGGTTTCTGTATAGGCAAATAAAAGCCAAATAAGGTGTCGGAGTCAACATGCTGCAACGCGTACATATTTCAGCAGTGTTCAATGTTGACTCCGACACCTTAGCCTAAAAAATTAGGATACAGCCTTTAGATCATTATTATTGTCATCCAGATGTTTCTGGAAAATTGCCTTGTGAACATCACCCACACTGATGATGCCCACCAGCTTTTTGCCTTCGGCTACCGGAATACGGCGAATTTTTTTCAGGCACATAATCGACACAGCTTTTAAAATAGGATCATCCGGGGTCACCGTAAATAGTCCCGGTTTCATAATATCCTTTACCTGCAGGCCAAGCGTGTCGGTGTATTCTTCTTCCAGCTGTTCAAAATCATAACTGCCGATCTGCATGTATTCATCGACTTTTGGATACATGCTGTTAAGCACGTCTTTTTCAGAAATGATGCCAATAATTTCATCCGCATCGTTGACAACGGGCACACCGCTGATTTTATTGAAACACATAATCACGGCAATTTCGCGTATAGGGGTGGTCAGTTTGGCGACCTTTACATTGGTATTCATGATGTCTTTTACTAGCATATCGTAGTCCTCTCCTGCACATAACGTAGTATCGAAATGTGTCGGTATTTCATGGTGCGGCTGCAAATCCATTCAGCAAACATATTCCGCACTGATTGAAGTCAAAATTTCAGAAACAAAGGTAACGCTATTACCTTTCACTTTAGACAAAATATAAGGCCTTGCTACGGTTACGCCAAGTTTTTTTATTTAATAGCGGGGATATATAAATTTAATATAAGCGGGCACTTATTTTTATAATCTATGTTTTTTACTGTCGATGAGGATGGAAGTGTTTGATTTTCTTTCTAAATTGCGTAAACAAACCCGGGGATGGGTTCTTGGCATAGCGTAGATAATTATAAAGATGGGTAATAGTTTGTACGTTACTGTGCAAATCCTCGCGTAGATCGATAATCCGCTGGGCAAAGTTTTCTGCGCTTTCTCCCGGTTTACGAGTAAAGCCGATGCGTGAGAGTTTCTGGCAGAAGCGTGCATAGGCCTGGCTTACCGGGGCAAGTTTGTCTGGTTTGCGGCGAAATACGAACAGGGTAATAAACAAAAGACAGGCAGTAAAAATGGCGGCCAGCAGGATAGCCAGATGCCGCAATGAGAGTTTCTCGGCATTAAAAAGCGAGAGTAGCGATTTTTGTCGCGTGTCATTATAGCCCACGATCCAGTTATTCCAGTTGTTATTCAGGGTATCCCAGGCATAACGCATTGTGTGCAGCTTATTGCTGAGCCAGCCTTCTTTTAGTTTCAGCGCATCACGCGTGCGTTGATCTTTACGTTGCAGTCGATCCTGCGTGGCTTCAACTCGTGAGTCAGGAATAACGCTGGTAGGATCAATACGCAGCCAGCCTTTATTGGGTAGCCAGAGTTCAACCCAGGCATGGGCATCAGACTGGCGCACGATCATGTAATCTGAAAGCGGGTTCATTTCACCACCCTGATAGCCGCTGACGATGCGTGCGGGAATACCCGCCAGTCGCATCATCACTGCAAAGGACGAAGCATAGTGAACGCAGTAGCCGCGACGAGTATCAAACAGGAAAGCATCCACCGAATCTTTACCCAGCTTCGGCGGTTCGCGCGTATAGAAAAATTTTTCATCACGAAAATAATTCAGACTGGCATTGATGTAGGCACCGTCCCCAGCAAATTGCTCGCGCAGATCAGCAACAAACTGTCGGGTTCTAGGGGCGACGTGATCAGGAACCTGTAGATAATTGCGACTGTTAATAATGCTATGAGGATCGAGCTGATAGTTAAGGTAGGCGCGCATTTTATATCGTGTCACGCTGCGTACCGGCATAGTCTGTAATAACTGCATATCTTCGCTAAGGTAGGCGTTGGCAGGAATCGTCCCCGGCATTTCAAGTGCAAATAGCCAATGCTGATTATTTGGCTCCAGGGTTACTGTGTAGTTAATGGGAATAGAAAACTGGATGTCATCCAGATTAAGCCGGGAGACAGAATCTTCTTTGAGGATCTTCCATTTTTCACCTGTAAATAGAGACAGCACGGGGCCACGCCAGTAAAGCAGTTCCGGTTGTGGCGGGGCGCTCTCAAATTTTATTCGAAAGGCCACCGCGGGATTATCACTTAGTTTACTGATGCTCCCCGGTTCCAGTTCATCTGCCAGTCCGGTGCTGGCACCCTGTCCATCTTCAGGCAGGCTCCACAACGGCCCGGGCAAACGCGGAAATAAAAAAAACAACATCAACATCAGTGGCACGGCCTGTAACATCAGGGTTAAAGCAAGACGAGAAGTTTGCCGTAAAGCGGGTAAGAATTTTTGTCGCTGCGCATTTGGGTGATCGTAGATAATCATGGTGATGATCAGGCTCAGCACGACCAGCAGCATATAGGCACCACTGTAGATGGATTGATCGAACAGGAAGCTGGTGATCAAAATGAAAAAGCTAATGTAGATAATAATTACAACATCACGATGTCCCTTTATTTCCATCAGCTTGAGACACAGCATAAGCAGGAGCATTGCGCTGCCAGCGGTGCGACCAAACACGGTTGAATAGCTCAGAAACAGCCCCGCGAGGGCGGCCAATAGAATTAGCAGACGCAGCGATTTTCCGGCCAGCCGCGCGCGCCCGGTTTCATACAGATAACGCCAGCCAACCAGGGTTAGACAGAGTGCGGAAACCCACAGTGGCTGATGCAACAGATGTGGCAGGCCAACCAGCACCACCGATAACAGCAGGGCGCTGATATTTGCGGGCGCGGATAGAGATAGTCGCTCAGCCATGATTGGTTGATTCTGATTGGCCGAACGTTGCTAGCAGGCGTAGGCAATGATGTTGATGAGCATCACCATTGTCGGGGGCGACTTTAGTTCCTGGGATCCATAAACCATAGGCAACCCCATTTTTTTGTGCCTCGATGATCCAGCGAGTCAGCTGGGACAAGCGCGCCTCGTTATCAAGCTGAGGCAGGCTGCGCCAGTCAAGCCAGAGTTCCAGCAAGTCTTCACCGGCAAATTGCTTGGTCAGCAGCCCCTGTTCTTTTGCCAGCGCTTTCCAGTGAACATGGCGTAACGAATCGCCGGGGTGGTAGTTGCGCAGACCAGAAAAATCGTCACTGCCCCGCCCTAGCGTGCCTTCGCCATGACCGGCTTGCGTGTGTCGGGGCGGCAGCTTGTCATTGTCGGCCGGGCGGGGATAAACCAGTGCGGTTCGGGTAAAATTGAGCACCGACCAGGTCAGGAACAGGCCAAGCGGAAAGCGGCTGGAGATACGCAGGCGTTCGAGTTGCAGGATGCCTCGCTGGCTAGTTTCATAATTAAGCATAATGCTGGATTGGGTGTTGGCGGCAATATCATGAGTAGCCAGTATCGAGGTATCGGGAAAATCAAAACGCAGGGCAAGGCGCGCCGGGCCACCGAGATTGTCAATTAACAGAGGAATATGCAGAGCCTGCCCGCAGAAGGCCGGTTTGATTTCGCCCATAGTAATGGTAAGTCGGTAAAGCCCTTTGTAGGTATGCAGGATGGTAACGATGCTTAGACTGCCCAGCAGGAAGGTGAGTAAATATCCAAGACTGTTGTTGTAGTTAATCGAGCCGATTAGCATCAGGGTGAGCACGACCACAAAAAACAGGCCTTCGCGGGTCGGCAAAATATAAATATTTCGGCGGCTTAGGAAAATGCTGCGGGAGACGGGCGTATCGCCATGAAAAAAACGGCAAAGCCCGAGGTAGTCTATTAATGGTTGGGAAGACACGGCCAGTTAAAAAATAAAGTTGGATCTAGGGTATGGGTACATTAAGGAGTTTGTTGCTCAGTTCATCCTTGCTGCCATCGTCCATACCGGAGACGGTTTGCAGGCGGTGATTGACTACACTGTGGAGAACGGCCTGTACATCTTCCGGTAGAACATGGTTGCGGCCATGCATCAATGCCCAGGCGCGAGCCGCATGCAATAAGCCTAGCCCGGCACGAGGCGAGAGGCCGTTGGCGTAGTTGCCCTGTTGGCGGCTGAAATGAATCAGCGCCTGCACATAGTCGAGCAAATCTTCAGCAACATGCACCCCTTCTACCGCATGTTGCAGGTTGGTTAGTTCGTCCAGATCAAGCCGACATTCGAGTTGTTCCAGCTCATCTCGCCGATCTCGGCTGGTCAGTAGTTCACGCTCGGCCTTTGAGTCTGGATAGCCCAGATGGATGCGCATCAAAAAGCGATCCAGCTGCGACTCCGGCAGCGGGAAAGTGCCAATCTGGGAGCCGGGGTTCTGGGTGGCGATGACGAAAAAAGGATGAGGCAGTGGTCGGGTTTCACCTTCGATGGTGACCTGATGTTCTTCCATCGCCTCCAGCAGCGCGCTCTGGGTTTTCGGTGTGGCGCGATTGACCTCATCGGCCAGTAACAGCTGGGTAAAAATGGGGCCGCTGTGGAACTGGAAGGAACGATTAATGGGCTCAAAAATAGACACGCCAAGAATATCCGCAGGCAACATGTCGCTGGTAAACTGGATACGATTGAACTGTAGGCCGAGGCATTTCGCCAGCGTATGCGCCAGTGTGGTTTTACCCACGCCGGGCAAGTCTTCAATCAGCAGATGGCCACGGCAGAGCAGGCAGGTCAGCGCCAGACGAATGGCGGTTTCCTTGCCGAGAATAATTTGACTAACATCCTGAACGATATTATTGAGCAGGGTTTGGTAATAGGCGGTGGTGCGGTTATCCATTGTTTTTTTATCGGCAGGAGAGGGCAGAATTTGAGAGATAAAATAGGAATTAACCCGTGCTTTTTAAAATAGTGATGACGGTTACGCACGGGCTGAAAAAAGCCGGGCTGGCGGTGCTGCTGCTATGGCTGGTAGGCTGTAGCAGCGCGGGCTATTATCTGGACGCACTTTCCGGTCATGCTGAATTATTGAATGGCCAACGTCCGCTGGCTCAAGTGCTGGCTGATCCCAATGTATCGATACAAACGCGCCATCGACTAAAAACCATGCAGCAGGCGCGGGAGTTTGCCAGCCGGGAGTTGGCGCTACCGGATAATGATAGCTACCGGGGTTACACCGATCTTGGCCGGGACTATGCCGTCTGGAACGTCGTCGCCACCCCGGCTTTTTCACTCAAGCCAAAGCAGTGGTGTTTTGTTTTTGTCGGCTGTCTCAGTTACCGCGGCTATTATCGGCGAGAGCAGGCACAAAAGTACGCCGAGGCGCTGCGTGCGCAGGGACTGGATGTACAGGTTGCGGGTGCGCGTGCCTATTCCACCCTCGGCTGGACGGATGATCCGCTGCTCAATACCATGCTTTACCGTTCTGAGGCGCGACGGGTAGGGCTGCTTTTTCATGAACTGGCGCACCAGCAACTGTTCGTCAAAGGTGACACCAGCTTCAATGAATCCTTTGCCAGCGTGGTTGAACAGGAGGGGGTGCGCCGCTGGTTCCTCGATAAAGGTCAAGTTGCTGATTATCAGGACTGGCTTGATATGCGAGTCCGCGATCAGCAGTTCAAGCAGCTGATTTTGCAAACCCGGGAAAAATTGCAGGCACTGTATCGGCAACGCCTGGCAGCACAGATGATGCGCAAACATAAGGCACGGCTGTTCGGGGAGCTGAAACAGGCGTTTGCTGTGCTGAAAAAAAGCCACCCGGCATTTTCTGCCTATGATGCGTGGATGGCGCAGGATCTCAATAATGCCCATCTGGCGCTGCTGGCGACCTACTACGAATACGTTCCTGCCTTTACCCAGTTGTTGGAAAATATGCAGGGAGATCTCCCTGCGTTTTATCGGGCGGTGGAGGCTCTTGCTCAGCAGCCCCCGGAGCAACGTCAAAAGAGACTTCGCCAACAGCTGTCCCGGTAGGCGAAAAAGCCTCGCTGATCTGCTATCCTGCGCGACTTTCTACTCATCTGTCGATTTTTATGAGCCGCCAACGCAAAGCCATTTCTCTCATCTCCGGTGGACTGGACTCCCTGTTGTCCAGCCGGGTGATCATGGATCAGGGCGTCCATGTGGAGGGGATCAATTTCTTCACCGGCTTCTGTGTCGAGGGGCACACCCACGCTATTCGCAAAAAAGACAAACAGAAACCCAAGCGTAATAATGCCCTGTGGGTCGCCGAGCAACTGGGCATCAAGCTACATATCGTTGATGTGATTGAAGATTATAAAGACGTCCTGCTCAATCCCAGCCACGGTTACGGCCAGAACATGAATCCCTGTCTGGACTGCAAGGGCTTCATGGTGCGCAAGGCGCTGGAGTGGGTTCAGGAAAATAATTACGATTTTATTATTACCGGCGAGGTGGTCGGTCAGCGTCCTATGTCCCAACGCCGCGACACCATGCCGGTGATTCAGCGCGAGTCCGGTGCGGGTGATTTACTCCTGCGGCCACTGTCGGCGCTGAATTTACCCGAGACCCGTCCCGAGCGCGAGGGCTGGGTGTGCCGTGAAGAACTGTATGATTTCAGCGGTCGCAGCCGTAAGCCGCAGATGGCACTGGCGGCAAAGTTCGGGTTTGAAGATTATTCCCAGCCTGCCGGGGGCTGCTGTTTTCTCACCGATAAAGCCTATTCCGACAAGCTGGTAGATATGTGGGCGCACCGTTCCTCAAGGGATTATGAGCTGGACGACATTATGATGCTTAAAGTCGGGCGGCACATACGCCCACGGCCAAATTTCAAGCTGATTGTGGCGCGAGAGGAAGGCGAGAGCCGGTTTCTCGAAGGCTATCGTAAACAATTTATCCATTTATTCAGTAAGAGTCACAGCGGCCCGTTGGTATTGATCGATGGTGAGGTTGATGCGGATGATCGCTTGCTGGCCGCGCAGATTGGCGCACGCTTTGGTCAGGGTCGGGATGCCGATGAAGTGGAAATGGAAATTACCGATCTGAATGGCGAGACAGAAGTGCTGATGGTTAAACCGCTGTCGGCAAGCGAGATTCCTGAGGACTGGTATGTCTGAACACCAGCTAGATGCTCGTCGCCTGCTTTGCCCGATGCCGGTGATTCGGGTGCAGGAGGCGATTGCGAAACTGGCTGTGGGCGATATTTTGCGAGTCACCTGTACTGATCCGGGGGCGCTGCATGACGTGCCCGCCTGGTGCCGGGTGCATGGTCATCGAGTGCTGACCGCTGAGCAATGTGACGATGACGTGGTCATCCAGATCGAAGTGCAGGCCTCGTAGCCATGAGCCACGCACACCCTCATTTTGAAATTGAAGGGACGGCCAGCGAACTGCGCTATCGAGAAACCGTGCGGGTCACTATTATTGGCTCGGTGATCGATTTGCTGCTCGGCGTGGCAAAAATTACAGTGGGCGTGGCTGCCCATTCGCAGGCCTTGATCGCGGATGGCGTACACTCCCTTTCGGATCTGGCGACAGATTTTGTTGTGCTTTATGCGGCAAAACATGCACGCGAAGACGCGGATGCAGAGCATCCCTATGGTCATGGGCGGATCGAAACGATTGCCACCGTGGCGCTGGGGGGCCTGTTGATTTTAGCTGCGGTCGGCATTGCCTGGGATGCGCTTAGCCACATACTCGAACCGGACAGTCTTGCCAGGCCCGGTTTCTGGGCGCTGGTGGTGGCGGCGATTTCCGTGGTCAGCAAGGAAGCCATCTATCAGTACACCATGGTGGTGGCGCGTAAGCACAAGTCAAAAATGCTGGAGGCCAATGCCTGGCACAGCCGTTCTGATGCCATTTCGTCTATCGTGGTGCTGGTAGGGATTGCGGGGAGCATGGCGGGTTACCGCTATCTCGATGCCGTGGCGGCGGTGGGTGTGGGGCTGATGATCGCTAAAATCGGCTGGAACCTTATCTTTCATAGTTTCCGTGAACTGATTGATACCGGTCTGGATCAGGAGCGGGTAGAGGTGATTCGACAAAGCATCCTTAGTGTAGACGGGGTGTGTTCCCTGCATATTTTGCGTACCCGGAGCATGGGCGCGGAGGCGCTGGTGGATGTGCATATTCAGGTTGAGCCGGAGCTGAGTGTGTCCGAAGCCCACTACATCAG
>CAZIJT010000042.1:0-18008 GCA_964539595.1 uncultured Thiohalophilus sp.
CATACCTACAATAACGGATAGCTTATTCGATTCTGGCGTAGACCTGCTATTCTTAAAGTATGGGAGAAGAAATACTCAGCAGCCAGTTTTCCAAACAGGATCATGCGCGTTTTCAGGCGCGACTTGAAGCCGAAACCCGGCTATTGCAGCGCTATTTTGATGAACAGCATTTTTCCTCGGCGCAGCCTGTAGCCGGTTTTGAGCTGGAAGCCTGGCTGCTGGATCCCGAACAGTTTCAGCCCTTGTCGATCAATGATGCCTTTCTCAAACAACTGAATAGTCCGCTAGCCTCACCCGAGCTGGCAAGCTTCAACTTCGAACTTAACAATCTTCCGCATGTGCTGTCCGGGCATGTTTTTTCACGCATGCACAACGAGCTTAAACAGCAATGGCAGGACTGTACTGAGGTCGCCCACCAGCTTGATTCTGAACTGCTGATTATCGGTATTTTACCCACGGTTAGTAATGATGATCTGTCGCTGGCTAATATGTCGAACATGGCGCGTTATCGGGCGCTAAACCGTGAAGCCCTGCGTCGACGCAAGGGGCGGCCATTGGTGTTTGATATCAATGGCCGCGAACATCTGCGCATCACTCACCGGGACGTAATGCTGGAATCTGCCGCGACCTCATTTCAGATCCACATGCAGACAAGTCAGGCGTTATCTGTGCGTCTGTTTAATGCCAGTCTGATTTTATCCGCCGCGATGGTGGCGTTGTCTGCTAACTCCCCTTATCTGTTCGGTAAAGATCTCTGGGATGAAACGCGCATTCCGTTATTTGAGCAGGCGGTGGCGGTGGGCGGATTTGAGGACGCGGCGTTTGGGCCTATTCACCGAGTCACCTTTGGCGACGGCTATGTGCGTGAGTCATTGATGGAATGTTTCACGGATAACCTGCAACATTATCCGGTGTTGTTGCCGGTTGAGTTTGATGAAGCTGCTGAGCAACTGCACCATGTGCGTTTTCACAATGGCACTATCTGGCGCTGGAATCGACCACTGATTGGTTTTGATGATAAGGGTGAGATGCATTTGCGACTTGAGCAGCGGGTCGTCCCCGCCGGGCCGAGCATTATTGATAGTGTTGCCAATGCCGCGTTTTTCTACGGCGTGGTCTATGCGTTGGCCACTAGTGAAGCGGTGCCCGAACGACAACTGGCATTTAATCATGTGCGTGATAATTTTTACCTTGCCGCGCGGTTTGGACTCGACGCCTCCTTTACCTGGCTAAAAGGCCGACAGGTGAATGCGCGTGAGTTGTTGCTGGAGTCCCTGTTACCTTTGGCGAAAAGGGGTTTGCAGCAACTGGGAATTGCATCAACCGACAGCCGAGAATATTTACAGGTTATTGAACAACGTCTGCAAACCGGTATCAATGGTGCGCGTTGGCAGCGTGCCTGGGTGGAGAAGCATGGACGCGATATGCCCACGTTAACTGAAGCTTATCTTAACCGGCAGGACAGTGGCGAGCCTGTGCATGAATGGACAATCTAAGATGTTGACCGTACTCAATGCGCTCCCCGATGGCCTGTTGTACTGCGATGCGCGGCAACTGATAAAGATATTACCGGGGCCGACCTTAATTCATTTGTCGGGACAACGTGAGGAAGTGTTGTTTGTTTCGGTGCTATTGCACGGCAATGAAGTTACTGGCTGGGAAAGCCTGCGTAGCCTTCTTCAGCATTACCACGATAAACCGTTGCCGCGTTCATTGAGTCTGTTTATTGGTAATGTCACGGCGGCGGCGGAAGGCCGACGCTGTCTGCCCGGGCAGGCCGACTATAACCGTATCTGGAAAGCCGATGGCGAGACGGGCGAGCATGCGCTGGCGCGAGAAGTGCTGGCGGAATTAGACGGCATGCGCTTGTTTGCGGCGATTGATATTCATAATAATACGGGCATGAATCCGCACTATGCTTGTATTAACCGGCTGGATCCGCAGTTTCTGCATCTTGCTCGGCTGTTCAGTCGCACCGTGGTTTATTTCATCCGTCCAGATGAGGTGTTGAGTCTGGCGATGACCGCGTACTGCCCCTCGGTAACCCTGGAATGTGGTGTGCCGGGTGAAACCGTGGGGGTGATGCATGCGCGTGAATATGTCGAAGCCTGCCTGCACCTGTCCACCTTCCCGGATCATGTTCTGCCTGAAAAAGAGATTGATCTGTTTCACACGGTAGCCACGGTCAAATTAAAGGCGAATACCCGCATTGGCATTGCCGAAGCAGATGTGGATTTTTCGCTACTGCCGGACATGGACAAGCTAAACTTTACCGAGTTGCCGGAAGGTAGCCTGTTTGGCTGGAGTCATGGAACCAGCTTGCCGCTACAGGCCTGGGATGAACAGGGTGAAGAAATTGGCGCACGCTATTTTGCGCTGAGCAAAGGTGAAATTATTACCCGTACTCCGGTCATGCCTTCTATGCTGAGTCTGGATCAGGAGATAATTCGTCAGGACTGCCTCTGTTATCTGATGGAACGTCTGTAGCGGTTGCTGACGGGCTATCAAGTTCAGAGCGGATGCTGCCGATTAATACTTCAATGGCAGTGCTTGATAGCCTTTCGTAGCTTGTTATAATCATTATGGTTTTTATTTACCCTGCTAATTTTCTCAGTTAAGGAGAATCATGAAAATGCGTACAATTCGGCTTGTGGCCTGTTTTATCCTGCTCTCGCAGGGGATTTATTCACATGCAACAACCGTGGCGGATGCTGATCTGGAACAACTGGCGATAGAATTACAACGCGTGGATAAGCTTGAATCTGCCGGTAATACGGCGGAGGCGATTAGGCGCTATGAGTCACTGATCAAACGCTATCCGCAACGGCCTGAACTTTACAATAATCTGGCAGTGCTACTGGCTGAGAGTGGCAAACTGGACAGGGCGCGCGAGCGTCTGGAACAGGCTTTGCACGTTGATAAGGTCTACGCCACGGTTTATGAAAATCTCACGGCGGTTTATGTGGAAATGGCGCGGGGTTCGTATGCGAAAGCGCTGCAACTTGGCGTGTCGCCGCAACAGGTTAATCTAAAAGAAGTTGAATTAGCGATGCCTGCGCCACTAAAAACAATAGTCGCAGAAAAAAATCAGGGCGTAGCTGAAGCCGCGGCCAGGGATACTGGTTCAGCAACATCTGTGTTTCAGCCGCTAGAGGATAAAAATATTCTGATGACGTTACAGGGCTGGGCCAGCGCCTGGTCGGCACAGGAAGTCGATCTTTACCTTTCTTTTTATGCGGCAGATTTCCAGCCAGAAAAAGGCCTCAGCCGGGCGCGCTGGGAACAACAGCGCAGTCAACGATTGCGCCGCCCCGCCTGGGTTAAGATTACCCTCGATGATTTTAAACTTGAACTTGCCGAGGAAGGTCGGGCGCGAGTGCGTTTTTTGCAGCACTATCAGTCAGATAATTATCGTGACAAAACCCGCAAGGAAATCCTGCTGAAATCCTCATCCGAGGGTTGGCGTATTCTCTCTGAGCGTTCCTTATAAAATAAGCTGGATATGATTACTACCATGTTAAAAATCGTTCAGCCATTTTGTTTTTTTGTGTTATTGCTGGCGATACCGGCACAAGCTGAACAGGCTCAGATACTGGCCAGTCTGGGAACCACATCGTTAGCAGCAAAGCCAGAATTATCCCGCAATGTCGATGACGTTTTAAAACAACTTGAACTACGTCTGCACAGCTATCCACAGGATTATGAAGCACAGCTGTTACGCGCCCTGGTTTATTTTAAGTCAGGGGATCATCAACAGGCCTTGGCTGAGCTGGATGAGCTGTTGCAACAGGTACCAGACTTTCATCTTGCACATTTAATTCGTGGCGATATTATTTTTTCTCGAACGGCACGATTAACCGACATTGGTAAAAATTCATTATTGTCACAGTTGAATCCAGAACAGCGAGTCCAGCTTGAAGCGCTACGCTTTGAGGCCAATGTGAGGCTGAATGGTTCACATGCCAGCACCGTACGAGCTGAAATTTCAGCGCCGCGTCTGCCGAGGCAAATTTTGAAGTTAGGTAAATCAGTGAACTATGCAGTGCTGGTAGAAAAATCCAGTCACCGACTTTATGTTTATCAGCGACAGGAAAATCAGCCACCGAAGCAGGTGCAAAATTATTATGTCAGCACCGGCAAGAAAGAAGGCAATAAAACAATACGCGGTGATCTGCGTACCCCCGAGGGTGTTTATTTCATTACCTCCTGGATACCGCAGGAAAAACTGCCGGATAAATATGGGGTAGGCGCATTTCCGCTTAACTATCCTAATGAGCTGGATCGACGGCGCGGCAAAACTGGATACGGTATCTGGCTGCACGGTACTGAAAGCCAGTATTACAGTCGCCCGCCGCTGGACAGTGAAGGCTGTATGGTGCTGACCAATATTGATTTCAGTGCCATGAAAAAAGAAATGCGACCGGGTGCGACACCGGTGGTGATCGTCGAGACTGTAGACTGGTTAAGCTATGAAGACTGGTTAGAGGCACGTGAAAAAGTGTTGACCGATCTTGAGCGCTGGCGCTATGACTGGGAGAGCCTGGACGTGGATCGTTATCTCAGTCATTACAGTGAAGAATTCTGGAGCAAAGGCCATAACCTGAGAAGCTGGAGCAAGCGCAAGCGACGCATTGCGCGGAACAAATCATTTCAAAAAATTCAGCTATCTGATATTTCACTGCTGGCCTATCCTGAATCGACGACGGATAAAAAAGATATTGTAGTGGCGCGTTTCCAGCAGGATTACCAGTCCAGCAATTATCGCAGTGATGTTCGCAAACGCCTGTATTTACAACGTAATGATGATAACTGGAAAATCATGTATGAAGGTCGTTAAACAAGGCGGAGGTGATTTTTTTGAGCTTGGCCTACTGTTTCTGATGAGTGTTGTAGGTTTGCCTTCAGGCGAACATGTGCGGCTAAAGCCGCACCTTGTATCCCTCATGCCAGCCAAAATAATATTTACCCAGTAGCAAACGGAGCGTTAACTGTCAGGCAAACTACAGTCAACCCGGTCAACCAGATGCTGTTCGATCACCTCGGAAATACTACAGTCATATTGTTTACCCAGACGTTCGAGTATGAATTTGGCTCGATGGGTCAGGTCGACGCCAGCATGATGTTCATCCTGCTCCTTTGCGCGTTCACGGCGTTGGCGTGCGGCGGCGACGGTTTTATCCAGCTCTACCCATTGGGCGTCGGATAACCAGGTTTTACAAAAATCATTGAGCTTGTCGGGCGTGTTCGCCAGGCATATTTTCTTAAATTCCTCGCGTGCTTGCACCGCCTGATCAATCTGATCTGACAGCCAGTTATCCTTGTTAAGCATAACGTGTAACCACTGGGTGGCGTAGAACTGATCGGCTTTAGTTATCCTCTCGCTGGTCATCACAATCTCCTGGTGAGTATAAATTAGATGCCGTTGTGGCAAGTTACGTTGGAAAAATAAACCATATAAAACAAGGGTGCATTGATCTGTGTCGATTAAATGTTGAAATACGCTAATGTTTTTAGAGTTTCAGGGAAAACTTGGTTTTCCGGGTAACAGGCAGTAAAATGCCTCATCAGCCGCAGGACCTGCGGGAGAGACCTTGCCTTAGTATTAGTTTTTACGAGGCAGGGCGCCGAAGGCGCAACCCGCTCGGAATCGCTCAGGCAAATGAACTGCAGGTAACAGGCTGACTCTGGAGAGCGATCACCTGATGTATTCAGGATTAGGATCCACCGAAGGGGCTCAAGCTCTCAGGTTACCGGACAGAGGGGCGTAGAAAAACGGCTGACGTTTTTCTACGCCCCTTTTTTATTGGCGCGACGAAATTAATGAATATGAAAGAAAAATTTATTCCGGTATTTGATCATTCGGCTGAAGCCAATGCGACGCGCATGCCGCTATGGATTCGTCAGCAACTGGGCAAGGGGCAGACCTACAGTGATACCGCGCAGGCGGTGCATGGTGCGGGCTTGCACACCGTTTGTGAGGAAGCACATTGTCCGAATCGGGGCGAATGCTGGAGTTTGGGTACGGCCACCTTTATGTTGCTGGGCGATACCTGCACCCGCGCCTGTGGTTTTTGTGCGGTAAAAACCGGCCAGCCGGGTACGCTCGATCAAGAGGAGCCACAACGGGTAGCCGAGGCCGCCTCCAAAATGGGGCTGGACTACGTGGTGCTAACCTCAGTCAACCGCGATGAGCTGGCAGATGGGGGGGCGGGTATTTTTGCTGCTACGATTATCGCGTTGCGCCGGCAGATTGCTGACGTAGGGCTGGAGCTGTTGACCCCGGATTTTCATCGTCGTGAAACCGAGGCGCTGGAGGTGATTAGCACGGCGCTGGCGAGGGTGAAAACACAAAAACGTGAGCTACAGATGGTTTGGGGGCACAATATGGAAACCGTACCAGCCTTATATAAGACGGTGCGCAAGGGCTCCAGCTATACGCGCTCGCTGACACTACTGGAAAAAATTGCTGGTCTGGACGGCATTGAAGCCAAGTCATCACTGATGTTGGGGCTGGGCGAAAGCCACGCGGAGGTGCTGGCGGTGATGCGCGATCTGCGTGATGCGGGGGTGGTACGGATGGCCTTGGGACAGTACCTGCGTCCCAGTCGTTATCATCTTGCGGTGCAGGAGTATCTCGACCCAGCTGAATTTGACACCTATGCTGACGAAGCACGAGAGCTGGGCTTTAGCTGGATCAAGTCTGGACCGATGGTGCGCTCATCGTACCATGCACATGAATAATAAATTGTAGGTACGCCTTTAGCTGTACCGGTACGCCTGAAGGCGTACCTGCATGAGGAGAAAAAAGTTAATGGGTAAACGCACACCCCTGTATGACATGCATGTCGCTGCCGGCGCACAAATGGTGGATTTCGGTGGTTGGGATATGCCTTTGAACTACGGCTCGCAAATCGAGGAACATCATCAGGTGCGTCGTGACGCGGGGATGTTTGATGTTTCGCACATGACTATCGTCGATATTCATGGCCAGCAGGTGCGCGCGTTTTTAAGCAAACTACTGGCTAATGATATCGCCCGCCTGAAATTGCCCGGCAAGGCACTGTACTCCTGCATGTTAAATGAAGAAGGTCATGTGCTGGATGATTTAATCGTTTATTACATGAATGACAACTGGTTCCGGCTCGTGGTGAATTCGGCGACACGGGAAAAAGATCTGGCCTGGATTGCGATGCAGGCAATGGCCTTTAATCTGGAAATAAAAGAGCGTGACGATCTCACCATGATCGCAGTACAGGGCCCCAACGCACGCAGCAAAACCCATCAGGCGCTGGGCGAAGATGGCAAAGATCTGGACGATCTGGGCGTGTTTTATATTAGAGACGTGACGGCTGAGCTTTCGGTGGCGCGCACGGGTTATACCGGTGAAGATGGCTATGAAATTATGTTGCCGGTGACGCAGGCCAGCACACTGTGGGCGGCGCTACTGGAAGCGGAAGTTCAGCCCTGTGGTCTGGGCGCGCGCGATACGCTGCGTCTGGAAGCCTGCATGAATTTGTATGGTTCGGATATGGATGAAAGCGTGACGCCACTGGAGTCTGGGCTGGGCTGGACGGTGGCCTGGGAACCGCAGACGCGAAATTTTATCGGTCGTCAGGCGCTGGAAAAACAGCGGGATGCGGGGGTTGCATATAAACTGGTGGGCCTGGTGTTGCAGGAGCGTGGTGTGTTGCGCAATCATCAAAAAGTTATTGTCGAAGGCCTGGCAGCAGGTGAAATCACCAGCGGTAGTTTTTCACCGACCTTAGGCAAGTCCATTGCCTTTGCCCGGATCAAGGCGGGCACGACGGATAAATGTAAAGTGGAAATTCGTGGCAGGTTGCTGGCGGCAGATATTATGAAGCCGCCGTTTGTGCGTAATGGCAAAGCCTGCATCTAAAAACAAATAACAAGAGGAAACAAACATGAGCAATGTGCCTCAGGAATTACGTTATACCAAAACCCATGAATGGATCAGCCTGAACGATGATGGCAGCGTTACGGTGGGTATTACTGACCATGCCCAACACCTGCTAGGCGATCTGGTCTTTGTTGAGTTGCCGGATGTGGGCAGCACTTTTGCAGAAGGTGATGACTGTGCCGTGATCGAATCAGTTAAAGCGGCGTCGGATTCTTATAGCCCATTGGACGGCGAAATTTCTGAACATAACGAGGCGCTATCCGATGCCCCGGAACTGATCAATCAGGATCCCTATGGTGATGGCTGGATTTTCAAACTCAAGCCGGATGATGCCGGAGCCTATGATGCATTAATGGACGCGGATGCTTATAGCGAACTCATTGCCGAAGAAGACTGAACGGTAATCCCATTCGAAGCAGGTAAAATAATGCCCTTTATTCCCCATACTGATAACGATGTCGAAGATATGTTGCACGCGATTGGCGCGGACAGCATCGAGGATCTGTTTGCCGAAATTCCAGCGGAACTGCGTAGTGATGGACTCGATGCGGTTCCTGATGGCATGAGTGAAATGGAAATTTCACGGCTAATGCGCGAGCGTGCGGAGCAGGATAGTCGTACGCTGTGTTTCGCAGGTGCAGGCGCGTACGAGCATCATATCCCGGCAGCGGTTTGGGAGCTGACTACGCGCGGTGAATTTTATACCGCATACACACCGTATCAGGCCGAAGCCTCGCAGGGCACGCTGCAATTGTTGTACGAATATCAGAGCATGATGGCAAGTCTTACTGGTATGGATGTCTCCAATGCCTCGTTGTATGACGGTGCCTCGGCGCTGGCCGAAGCGGTACTCATGGCCGTGCGTGCGAACCGCAAGTCAAAATCGAAACGTATTCTGATGCCGCGTACGGTGCATCCTGATTATCGACGAGTGGCGCACAACATTGTTCATAATCAGGGCATCGTGCTTGAGGCGCTGGATTTTGATTTAACTCAGGGCGCTATCGATATCGCAAGTCTGCCAGACGATCCCGGCGATATCACCGCATTGGTGATTCCACAACCTAACTTCTTTGGAGCACTGGAAGACGTCGATGCGTTGGTGAACTGGGCGCATGCGCATGGCGCACTGGTGATTGCCGTAGTCAACCCGATCTCGCTGGCTATCCTGACGCCGCCGGGTGAATGGGGCGAAAGCGGTGCGGATATTGTTTGCGGTGATGGCCAGCCGCTGGGTGCGCCCTTATCTTCCGGCGGCCCTTACTTTGGTTTTATGTGTTGCCGCAAAGCTTTTGTTCGGCAGATGCCGGGACGCATCATCGGTCGCACCAACGATCTTGATGGCAAGACCGGCTACACCCTGACCTTGCAGGCGCGCGAGCAACATATTCGGCGATCCAAAGCCACGTCCAACATTTGTACTAATCAGGGACTGTTGGTCACCGCAGCAACAATACATATGTCGTTACTGGGGGCGCAGGGGCTGGAACGAGCGGCACAGGCCTGTCATGACAATACAATGAAATTACTTGCGGCGCTGGAGCAAACCGATGGTGTGACTAAACTATTTAGCCGACCGTTGTTCCATGAAGCCGTGGTGCAGTTTGATCTGCCCGTAGTCGATGTCATGCGTGCCTTATCGGTGCAGGGTATTATTGGTGGCGTGAGTTTGGCGGAGGACTATCCTGAGCTGGGCAATAGTATTTTGATTTGCGCCACGGAAACCAAAACCGACGCCGATATCGAAACTTATATCGCCTCATTAAAACGCATTGCTATGCGTCTGACCGCCAATCGCTGTCCGGTAACACCGAAGATGGCTTGACGGCAACTCTATGTAGGTACGACTTCAGTCGTACATGGGCGTTGCCACGAAACTTTTTTAGGGTATTAAATTTGTTATGCTGATATTCGAACAATCAAAACAACATCGCGCAAACGTCGCGCAGGCACCGTTAGAGGATGCCAATATTGATAGCATCCCCGTGCAATTTCGGCGCAAGACTCGACCACTATTACCCGAAGTCTCGGAGATGCAGGCGGTGCGTCATTTCACCCGCCTGTCACAGAAAAACTTTTCCATCGACACGCATTTCTATCCGTTGGGTTCCTGCACCATGAAGTACAACCCGCGCGCCAGTAATACGTTGGCGATGTTGCCGGGTTTCCTGCAGCGTCATCCACACAGCCCCGATAATCTCAGTCAGGGTTTTTTGGCCTGCATGTATGATTTACAGGAAATACTCAAAGAAGTAACCGGGATGACGGCAGTGTCATTAGCGCCGATGGCCGGTGCGCAGGGTGAGTTTGCCGGTATCGCCATGATTCGCGCTTATCATGATGCGCGTGAAGATATGGCACGTACTGAAATTCTGGTGCCGGATGCTGCGCACGGGACTAACCCGGCTACTGCGACCATGTGCAATTATAAAGTAAAAGAAATTCCCACCGATGCGCAAGGTGACGTGGATATCGATGCTTTAAAAGCCGCAGTAGGGCCACAAACCGCCGGTATTATGCTCACTAACCCTTCGACCCTGGGCGTGTTTGAACGACGGATAAAAGAAATTGCAGAAATCGTACATACTGCCGGCGGTTTGTTGTATTACGATGGCGCGAACCTGAATGCGATTTTAGGCAAGGTTAAACCGGGTGACATGGGTTTTGATGTAATTCATATGAATTTGCATAAAACATTTTCTACCCCGCATGGTGGTGGTGGCCCCGGTGCTGGGCCTGTGGGCGTAAGTACGCGTCTCGAGCCTTTTTTGCCCGTGCCGCTGGTAGTTAAAGATGATGACGTCTATTCGTGGTTGAAGGAAAAAGATCGGCCACAAACTATAGGCCGCCTGTCTACCTTTATGGGTAATGCCGGGGTGTTGTTACGAGCCTATGTTTATGCGCGCCTGTTGGGTCGTGAGGGGATGCATCGGGTGGCGGACTATGCCACCTTAAATGCTAACTATATGCTGGCGCGGCTACGCAAGGCGGGGTTTGATCCTGCGTTCCCTGAACGTCTTGCTACCCATGAGTTTATTATTACGCTTAAACGTCAGGCCAAAGATCTGGGTGTAAATACCATGGACTTTGCCAAGCGCTTGCTGGATTATGGTTTTCACGCACCGACTACTTATTTCCCTTTACTGGTGGCCGAATGCCTGTTGATCGAGCCGACCGAAACGGAAGCAAAAGAAGACATCGACGCTTTTATCGAGGCAATGATAAAAATACAGAGTGAAGCTGAGTCGGATCCTGAAATGCTTAAAGCCGCACCGCATACGCTACCCGTCAGACGACTGGATGATGTAAAAGCGGCGAAGGATATGGATCTGCGTTGGTGGGAGAATAGCAAAGAAGCAGAATAATTTTAACCCGAAGACGCAGAGACGCGAAGTATTTTTGCAGACAATTAAACCAGCAACTTCTGCTGGTCTTCTGATAGAGCAAAATGCACGAATACCGTTCCCTTCATTATAGTGTATTCAATCATGTCTTTTGCGCGCTTCGTGTCTCTGCGTTTTTGCGTTAGATTTTTTATTAGGAGAGTAGCGTGGCCAAACCCGGCGCAACAGGACTGACCCGTATCATCAATGCCTATGGCTATTCGATCAAAGGACTGCGAGCGGCGTTTATCCATGAATCAGCCTTTCGTCAGGAAACCCTGCTGGCTCTGGTATTAACACCGTTGGCTTTCTGGTTGGGCACGAATGCAATTGAGTATATTCTACTAATTAGTAGTGTACTATTGGTGCTGGTGGTGGAGTTGCTTAACTCAGCGATTGAAGCAGTGGTCGATAGAATCGGCAGTGAACAGCATGAGCTGTCTGGCCGTGCCAAAGACATTGGTTCGGCGGCGGTATTTATTTCTCTGTGTATCGTCGCACTGGTCTGGGGGCTGATTATTTTTCAGCACGTTTTCAATTTAAGTAAGTAAAAATATTTTTTAATTTATAAATAAAAAGGATAATTTCATGTCTGCGCTGATTTGCGGTTCTTTCGCTTTCGATACCATCATGGTTTTTCACGACCAGTTTAAAAACCACATTCTGCCGGACAAGGTGCATATTTTAAATGTTTCTTTTTTAGTCCCGGAGATGCGTCGCGAGTTTGGTGGTTGTGCCGGTAACATTGCCTATAACCTGAAGTTGCTGGGTGAAGAGCCACTGGCGATGGGCACGGTGGGGAACGATTTTGGCCCTTACGCCGACTGGATGGATGAGCAGAACCTTAGCCGTAAATATCTGCGTCAGGTTGAAACTTATACCGCACAGGCGTTTATCACTACCGACGCGGATGCGAATCAGATCACCGCGTTTCATCCCGGTGCGATGAGTTTGTCGCATGAAAATAGCGTACTGGAAACCGAGGGTGTGAAACTTGGCATCGTATCTCCCGATGGACGTGATGGGATGATTGCCCATGCCGAGCAGTTTGCTGAAGCAGGCATCCCGTTTATTTTCGATCCGGGTCAGGGCTTGCCGATGTTTGATGGCGATGAGTTGCTGGATTTTGCTAAAAAAGCCACCTGGATTACCCTGAACGATTATGAAGCGCAATTGTTTGAAGATCGCACCGGCAAGTCAGCGCACGAATTAGCGGAGATGGTGGATGCCTTAATTATTACCCGTGGTGGTGAAGGCTCGCACATTTATACGCTCGATCATCGTTATGAAATTCCCTGTGCAAAAGTGGAGGGTATTAATGATCCGACCGGTTGTGGTGATGCCTACCGTGCAGGTTTGTTATACGGCTTACTCAATGGTCTTGACTGGCAGACGACCGGACGGGTTGCCTCATTGATGGGGGCAATTAAAATAGAAATACACGGCACTCAGAATCATTCTTTTAGCATGGAAGAATTCAAACAGCGGTATGAAGAAAATTTTGGCTGTGGCTTCTAACACAGCAAAACAGCAAACAGGCAGGGTGGGCAACGGGTGTACGAGGGGTGCCCTGCTTGTCCTGCTATTATTAGCCCCCTTCAGCTTGCTGGCGGCAGAGGAGAAGGCCATCCCGGTTACCAGCCAGTTGCTTTCCTCACTCCTCAAAGATTCGATCAAGTCTGCTCCGGCCACCACTGAATCGCTTAATCGCAGCAAGCTTAGTGCGCAGATCAATGCACAGATAGTACGTATCCCGGTTAAAGTCGGTGATGTAGTGAGCACGGGCACGTTGCTGGTTGAGCTAGATTGCCGTGACGCAAGCTTGTCGTTGCAACAGGCGCAGTCACGGATGAAGTTTGCAAAACACCAGCTTAATCGTTCGCGTACCCTGCATAAAAGTAAAAACGTATCAGACGAGCAGCACAATCAACGACAGACTGATTTTGAGTTAACGCAACTGGATATTCGTCAACAACAGTTGCAGGTTTCCCGCTGTCAGCTTAAAGCCCCTTTTGATGGTGTGGTGGTGGCACGTCATGTTGCCGAAGGCGAGCTGGCTGCACCCGGCACACCGCTATTAAGTTTGCTGGATACCAAACGAGTTGAAGTGGTGGCTTCGGTATTATTAGATCAAGTTACCGAGCTGGAAAAAGCAGAGCAGCGCTGGTTTGAGACGCAGGGGCTGCGTTATCCGCTGAGTCTACGTGCGATTGTGAATGATGTTAATACGCGCGCGCGTAACCGAGTGTTGCGTTTTGATTTTACTGATAAACGCGCTTTGCCGGGTAGCCCCGGTCGCGTTAAATGGCAGGCGGCTTATCCAGTTCTTCCTGCCGAATATCTAGTGCGCAGAAAAAAAAGTATGGGTGTGTTTGTGCTTGAGAATAGTCGCGCCCATTTTGTAATACTTGATCGTGCCAACGAAGGTCAGGCCGTTGCCGTTGATCTTCCCGCACAGACTAAAATTATTATTGACGGACGTTTCAGTTTGAAAAACGGTGATCAGGTTAGAGATGTAAGTTTGGACGCGAGCAGGTAGCAGGCAGCGCAATGCTGGAAAGCCTGTATAAAAATCACGTTCTTGCCAACCTCTGTTTTGTGCTGGTATTAGGCATTGGCATGATGTCCTATTCCATGTTGCCACGCCAGCAGGATCCTACGATAAATTTCAACTGGATTGATATTACCACCGTGGTTCCGGGTGCTTCAGCTGAAGACATCGAAAAGCGCGTGACGGATTTACTCGAAGACGCTATCTATAATGTGGCTGATATCAAGTTTGTTTCCAGTAATAGTCGAGAAGGAATCTCGTCACTTCTGGTTCGCTTCGAAGATGTCAGTGAACGGATTTTTGATAAACGAGTAAATGATCTACGTCGTGAAATTCAGAACAAGGAAGATGAATTACCGGATCAGGCGATCTCTCCGGTAATAACCGAAATCACCAGTGCGAATGCCTATCCTACCGCGACGGTAGTGATAACCAGTCCCGGGGATGATGAAAATCTGCGTCGTCAGGCAGAAAATAGTAAACGTGATATCAAACGTATCAAGGGCGTGGATCGTTTGATCGATGCCGGGCTTAACGATCCGGAAATACAGATCAATTTTTATCCTGAACGATTAGAGGAGTTGGGGCTGAGTCCTGATTTAATTGCAGATGGTATCAATCAGTATTTTCGTGACCTCTCAGCAGGTTCGATCAAAATGCAAACTCGGCGTTGGAATTTACGCCTGCAGGGAACCGATACCAATGTTGATTATATAGCGAGTCTTCCGGTGTTAACTGATCAGGGTGAAGTTACCCTGGGCAGTATTGCCGAGGTGCTGCGTAGTCAGGAAAAGGCCAGAATCAGCGTTCGTTATCGTGGCCAGCCTGCGGTGATGCTATCGATAATGAAAAAGCCGAAGGCCAATACCCTTGGTCTGATTGAACGTATCACGAATTATATTGATGACAGAAACCAGCATCAGGTGAAAACCGGGGTGAAGCTGGTATTGATTGATGACAGCACAGAAATTACCCGCAATGCCCTCTCGGTGATGCAGAAGAATGCTGCACTAGGGCTGCTGTTTGTGTTGCTGGTAACCTGGTTATTTCTCGGTAGTCGTATTTCTATTTTAACCACCATTGGCATTCCCTTTATTCTCGCGGGTACCTTCTGTGTGTTGATAGTGGTTGGACAGACCTTGAATGTACTGGTGCTACTCGGCGTGGTGATCAGTCTGGGCATGCTGGTGGATGATACTGTGGTGGTGGTCGAGGCGATTTACTATCGAATGCAACGCGGTGCTGAGGTAATGCCGGCAACGCTGGCGGCATTGAACGAAGTGTTTGCACCCGTCACCTCTGCCGTGTTGACCACCATGGCTGCATTTTTGCCGCTGATGTTATTACCCGGAATCCTGGGGAAATTCATGATGACGGTACCGCTGGTAGTATCGGTAGCGCTGGCGATCAGTCTGGTCGAAGCCTACTGGATGTTACCCGCGCATATCAGCGCCTCGAATATTCATTTTGATAAACCCTCAAGAATGGACAACTGGCGTCGAAATTTTCTGCATAAAATTCGTTTGCGTTATACCCGATTGTTGTTGCGAGTCCTACGTTATCCTCGGACGATGTTGATGAGCATGATGGTGTTGTTTGTACTGTCTCTATCTGCGGTTTTCATGGGCATGGTGAAAATGGATTTCTTTGCTTCCGATCCCATGCGCGTTTTTTATATTAATGTTGAAATGCCCAATGGCACCAGTCTGGATAAAACCCTGTCCACAGTGACACGATTGCGCCAGCAACTTGAACCGCATTTACACAAGGATGAACTTAAACAGACGGTCACCTATGCCGGGCAAATGTTTACCGAAACCGCGCCTCATCGTGGTGAACACTATGGCCAGATTATTATCGCCCTGAATCCGCGCACCGGAGCCTTACGCTCGGTCGAAGATGTGATTGCCGGGTTGCGGGAAACGGTGTTTAATTTGCCGGGGCCGGCGAAAATCAATTTTCTTAAAATGGCTGGCGGCCCACCTGTATCCCGCCCTGTTAGTATCAAGGTGCGGGGTGACAAACTGGATGAGCTGCGTGAAGCAGTAACGGATCTGAAAAAGATATTGCAACGCAGTGATGCCATCATGGACATCAGTGACGATGATAGTCCCGGACAGATGGAGTTATTACTCAAGGTCAATCATGATGCGGCGTTACGCGCAGGGATTGGCCCACTGAAAATTGCTCGAACGCTACGCCTGCTGGTGGATGGTGAAGTTGCCGCAAGCATGCATGAAAATGGCAAAGAGCTGGTGGTGCGAGTGCAGGCAAACAGAAGTGCCGCGGTGAATAATATTCGTGATGTTCTACATTTTACCTTACCGGCTGCAGATGGCCATCCGATTGCACTGAGTGAGTTATTATATGTCGAATCCAGAGAGGGGCTGGGAAACATACGCCACTATGATTTTCGTCGTGCGATTACGGTTGAAGCGGATATTGATAAAAATAAAACTGATACGGTTGAGATAAATAACTATATTAAAAATGAGTGGGAAAAAATACAGGCCACTTATCCAAATGTGAATCTTGATTTTTCGGGTGCGCTGGATGACATTCAGGAAAGTATCGATGCGATTATTGTTTTATTATTATTTGGCGTCGGCCTGATGTATCTGATTCTGGGAACGCAGTTTAAAAGTTATTTTCAACCCTTGATGGTATTGATGACCGTGCCGATTGCCTTTACCGGTGTAGTGCTGGGCTTGCTGGTGACACAGAACCCACTAAGTTTGTATACATTATACGGTGTGGTTGCCCTGGCGGGTATTTCTGTGAATGCGGCGATTGTGCTGATTTCCGCCGCCAATGATCGCCTGGCCAGTGGCATGTCGGTGTTGCATGCCACCGTGTATGCAGCACGGCGTAGAGTAGTGCCGATTTTGATTACTTCGTTGACGACCATTGCCGGTTTGTTTTCGTTAGCAACAGGACTGGGTGGACATTCGTTGATCTGGGGGCCGGTCGCGACCGCGATGGTCTGGGGTTTACTGGTCTCTACCTGCCTAACCTTGTTTGTTGTTCCAATTCTTTATCGTCTGTCGATGACTAATCGTAACTAAAGCGGTAAAGTGTCAGCCGCTATTATCAGAAAAATAAAAGGGAGCTAATGTAATGAGCAAAATGATTATTGGTATTCATGGTCTGGCTAATAAGCCAGCAGAAAAAACACTGGCAAACTGGTGGGAAAAATCCATGCTCGAAGGCTTGCAGGTCAACTGTAAGTTATCGTTGGATGCGCTGGATTTTGAGTCTGTCTATTGGGCCGATGTAATGTATAAAAAGCCTGATCCTGCGCCTGATAAATATCGCAAGGCGAAAAAAGGCGAGCTGAAATATTACGATGAAGGCTGGATTGATTACATTCGCGAAACCCTGCTCGACTTTGGTGGTGACGTGGTTGATTCGATGAAAGAGATGTTGGGCATGGATGCGCTGGCAGAAAAAGTGTTAAAGAGTAAACTCAAGGATCTTTATCGCTATTATGAAAAGCCGACTATTCGCAACGAACTGCGGGCGCGCTTGCGTCAGGTGATTCTTGATAACAAAGATAAACGGCTGATGATCGTGGCGCATTCTATGGGCACTATTATTGCCTATGATGTATTGCGGGAACTGGGGCGTGAAGATTCAAGTCTGAGCATAGAACATTTTGTTACCATCGGCTCGCCGTTGGGCTTGCCGCATGTGAAGTATAAAATCATGGAAGAAAGCCCGCTGATCAGAACGCCGAGTGTGGTAAAGAAATGGTCTAACCTGGCTGACCGCCGTGATCCGGTGGCACTGGATATTCACTTACGTGATGACTATGAAGCCAACTATGCCGGTGTACGGGTTAATGATGATCTGGTGATGAATGACTGGGGTGGCATTAATCATAAGTCGTACGGTTATTTACGTACGCCAGAGTTTTCTGATTTACTGAAAAACTTTATCTGATCTTGATGGCCGGGAATGTTCTGCTGTTTGCAGCGATCAGCTGTAGTGGCGGCTTCATCCGCACAAGTTCGCCAGAAGGCAAACCTATAACGAATACCCCGTCTGCTTGCGGCGGGGAGATTCATTTCTGAGAGCAGTAAGCTTAGTCTATCCGCATCTCTTGCCGGGCAACGACATTTTTTTATTTTGCCATTGAGTTTTGCAGCAAGGTTTC
>CAZIJT010000043.1:0-17503 GCA_964539595.1 uncultured Thiohalophilus sp.
TTGAAACGAGTGCTGAAAAAAGAGAAACATCAGCACAGCAAGCATGATAAGTAAACCTGTGAAATAACAGGTGCGATTAAGGCCGGTATTAATACCGGCCTTTTCTATCATTTATAGCTTGTGTAGGTTGGGCAGAGCAACGCGAAGCCCAACAAATGTAAATGCTGAGCCTGCCTGGATCCACGTTCCGCATAGAAACCCACATTTATTTCAATCGCTAAGGCCCTGTGTGCAAAGGCTTGTTGGGCTTCGCGTTGCTCTGCCCAACCTACTTTTTGTAGCTACGGTTTCAGACGTATAAAAACCCTAAAAAAACTGTCACATAAACTTCATATTCGGTTAATCCAGTCGTCACATAACTCCTCTAAAGTGCATCGCATCAGCAACATAACTGCTGAATTTGGAACGACAACGCGTCGCTCCTGGCATAGGAAAGGAAACCATTTGCCGGAAAGCCGCAGTGAAAAAGCCACACCTGTCGTGAGGCAGGGTCGGAAAGCCACGGGTCTTTGTTAGATTAATCTAATTAAAGAAAGCCGGGTTGCCACAGCAATGAGGCAACCCGGCTTTTTTGTGGGTGCTGTTTATAGAAATACGCAGAAACCCGGATGTCGCAGGGGACATCTAAGAAACGGGCAGTAAACCTTCGCTGTGTGCTTGAGCGCGAGTGGGGACGGTAGGAAAAAAAATTTTTTAATTTACGGAGATAATAAATGAAAACATCAATGAAAATTCTTGCGGCATCAGTTGTTTTTGCCATGAGTGGCGCAGCGAATGCGGCTATTTTGCAGAGTAATGGCACTGTAGGTTCAGGTGAACTATTCATGACGGCATGGGACATGGTTGGTCAGCAGTCCTATGCCCTGGATCTGGGTATCCTGCAACGGGATTTTCTGGCTAATCCCAGCATGACCCTGAGCTATGATTTGAGCAATGATGCCAATTTTGCGCCCTTCTTGAACAACAGCGATACGATTTATGCGATTGCCGGTGGTGATGATTCCTTCCAGGTTGCATCAACCTATGGTGTTGTCATTACTTCAAGCTCAAGTATCGATACTGTTCTGTTGGGCAACGCAACGCAAGCCATGATCGGTAGCGTTGTTACTTCTATCGACGTTATGGCGGGGAAATCTAATACCGCTGCCGGTGACGTGTTGGATCCTAGCTTGAATTTGTCTGGTTATGCTGTTCCTGGCGACACCGGTTACGCTGGGGATGCCACCTGGAGTGTTAATGCTGGTGGTTCACCTTTTGTCACCACCACGGCTATCGATAATACCTCACCATTTTATTTTGCGGGTATTGCTTCTGATTATGCTACCGGCGTAGTCACCGAGCTGCCTAATGTCTGGCTTCTGACCAGCACTGGCCAGTTGACTTATGCACCTGTTTCTGCCGTTCCTGTTCCTGCCGCTGTCTGGTTGTTTGGCTCTGGTTTACTGGGTCTGGTGAGCGTTGCTCGTCGCCGTAAAGCCTAAGATTATTTGTTTATACCAGTAATCTACACCTTTGTAGATTACTGGTTAATTAAAATCCCAATTAGAATTTATTCTATATTAATTAAGGAAACGAAAATGAAACTTAAACAAATCGCAACGGCCGTATCTGCCGTTCTGCTGTCTGGCTCTGTCTTTGCCATTAGCCCAACTACTACACCGGATCTTGAAATTTTCATGTCAGGTGCTTCTGCCCAGGATAAGGCTATCAAAGCCCTGTTCTCTGATATGTGCGTCGCAGGAACTCTGGATACCTTTAAAGACAATTCCAATTCATCTAAACCGGGTAAGGCTCATACCGCTTATTACTGTACTCTTGATAATGCCAAGGTACCTAATCTGACACTTACTGCGCCTAATGTATTGTTTCACAAGCGCTCCAAAGGTGGTTCAGCCCAGGGTGTGAATCCAGTTATCGATGAAGTGGCGATTAATGCTATGAATATCAATAATGCTAACTGCACCGCACCGGATACCGCAGCGGGTGAAACTTACTATCGCTGTGATATCACTGAATTTGCAGCAGATGGTGTGACCCAGACTGGTAACCTGAACCTGGTTGTCTCTGATGCCGGTGTTTCTGATGTTAACCCGGAAATGTTTGTTGGTGAGAATACCCCAGCCGGTAATAATGAAGTTAATGCCGTTACCGTGGGTAACAAAATGGTCGTCAAGGCTGCCGCCGCCCTGGTCTTTGGCGTGCCTGTTACAACGACTTTGCGTAACGCCCTGCAGGAAGCTCAATTCCCGGGTAACACGACCTGTACTACATATGCCGTTGCTCCTACCCTGGCTGATGGAACTGTTAACCCTGCGTTTGATGCCTTAACTGAGCCTCGCGAAAGCGAAGCCTGCATGCCCAGCCTGACCCGCAACCAGGTGGCTTCGATCATCTCCGGTAGAATTCAGAACTGGGGTGCATTCAAGATCAACGGCGTTTCTCTGACTGATCCCAGCATTGTTAGCAGTGTGCCGGACAGCACCAAGGTTACCTACTGTCGCCGTGTTAATGGTTCAGGCACCCAGGCGCAACAGAATGCCAAGTTCCTGAACTACCCTTGTACAGCCGGTGCACTGGCACCTGTTGTTGATCCGGGTAATCCTTTCCTCGGTCCGCTTGTGCAGGAGAATTCCGGTTCGGGTGATATGAGTACTTGCCTGAATGATTTCAACAACGGTACAAATTTACATACTGCAGCCTGGGCACTGGGCACACAGTCCACCGAGAAAAATGCTGATCTGGCGGATGATTATCGCTTCATCAAGGTCAATGGCATTGCTCCTACCTTGGAAAATGCTGCTAGTGGCAAGTATCTCGATTGGGCTGAGCAGACTTTCCAGTGGCGTAATACCACCAGCAATGGTCCTACCGGTGATTCACTGGTTGTGATTGAAACCATCGCGGCTCAGGCCAGCACACCCACTACTATTGCCGGTCTGAATGCCAGCTTCAAACATACCTGGGGTGATGCAGGTTATATGGCAGTGAGCACCAATTTTGCGCCTTCTACTACAGGTACTCTGGATCTGGCTGCACCGGTTATTCCTTATACTCATGCTCCTAAAGGCAAGCTGGATAACTGTGTAGTACCGGTTGTTAACGATGCTTATCAGAACAGCCAGCTCTAAGCTGCGTATCTCGGGTCGCTGTACGGCTGGATTTTAATCGCCAGCTGCGCAGCATCCTGAAAAGGAATAAACTGCTTTACACCATGCAATGTGGTGTAAAGCAGATGAAAGGAAGCGAAGTCAGCCCCCTGCAAGGGGGGCTGACTTTGTTATTACTACTGTTCATAAATTATTCGAAGAAATATTAAGGAAGTTAAACGCAAAAGCAAAAATAACAGGGAAGCCAAAATGAATATTAAGCTCAGGCAAATTATAGTTGTAGTGAATATTATGTTTATATCCGGTAGTAGCGACGCATTATCACCGACATCAACCCCAGACATTGAAATATTTATGTCCGGTTCGTCTATTTTGAATGATGCTATCTATCAGGTGTTTGATAATCATACCGGAGCCCCCGGTTTTTGTGTTAGCGATGCTAATGGTAATCCTGTTGATCTGGATGTGTTCAAAGATAATGTAAATCCGGCTAACCCGGGTAGGGCACACACAGCCTATTTCTGTACGCTTGATACTACCCGATTCCCTGAGTTTTCTATCAGCATGCCGCGAGTTCTATTTCATAAAACTTCTTATGGCGGCTCGCATAAGGGGCTTAATCCGCTTATCGATGAAGTGGCCATTGATGCGATGAATATTTATAACGGCAACTGTGCCGCGCCCGATTTAGCCCGTGGTGAAAACTTCTGGCGTTGTGATATCACGCCGGATTCTGATAATGATCCCCTTACAGGTAATCTGCTACAAACTGTCCCTGACCTGGGAATATCGGTGTTCAATCCTGAAATGTATGTCGGCGTTAATACGCCTTATTATTATTCTCCAGTTAGTGCAAGAGATGTCGCTGACAAGCTGGTAGTCAAGGCAGTAGCCGCATTTGTTTTTGCAGTCCCGGTAAGCACTAACTTGCGCGATGCATTACAGGAAGTTCAATTTCCGGGAAATACTATCTGTACAACGTATACGGCTGATCCAAATGCAGTGGATTTCAACCCACTATCTGAGCCACGTGAATCTGAAGCCTGTATGCCCAGTTTGAGTAAGCGCCAGGTGGCTTCAATTATGACCGGTAAGGTTAGAAACTGGTCTGTCTTCAAGCTTGATGTAAAGGGTTCCAGTGTTGCTTTGACGGATGCGGTTACTCGTATGCCCGATGATACAAAAGTTAGATATTGCCGCGGTATTGATGGGGCTGATAATCAGGTGCAAGTGAATGCACAGTTTTTGAATTACCCCTGTTTTGCTGGCGCAGCAACTCCGGTTACTGCACCGAATAGTGTTTTCTATGGGCCGATTGTGGTTGAAAATTCAGGATCAGGGAATATGACGCAGTGTCTGAATGATGCAAATAATGGAGCAGGTTACAGTCAAACGGCCTGGGCACTTGGCATCCATAATTATAGTACAGCACATCAAAACATTGATTTGATCGATGACTTTCGTTTTATAAAAATTGATGGGGTTGCGCCGACACTGGAAAATGCGGCCAATGGAAAATATAACGGTTGGGTAGAGTCAACTATTCAATGGCGTAGGCAAGCTTATAATGGTCCAACTGCGAATAAGCTGAAGTTCATTGAAGAATTTAGCACTCTGATTGGTCGTCCGGACATTCTTGCTGATTTAAACAAGCAATTTCAACACACATGGGGGCAGGCTGGTTTTATGGCCGTGAGTACCAACTTTGCACCTGCAGCGGATGGAGTTCTGGATTTGATTGCCCCTGTTATACCTTATAGTCATGCAGTTAAAGGGAACCCTGATAACTGTGTTGTACCGGTTATAAACGGTAGTTATCAGAGCAGTCAGCTTTAATAAGTTGTGAACTGAAAAGGAATAGCCTGTTCCATGCTATGAAATTTAGCTTGAAAACAGGGAAAGGAAGCAGAGTCAGCCCCTGTAAGGGAGGCTGGCTTTGTCTGTTTTGTGGTTTTTAAATACTTTTACTAGTTGAGGGTTCTTCATTGTTCGATTTTGTTGTAGTAGTAAAAACAAAGGCTAAAAGTTACTCGTTGTTGTTTATGCCATTGTTGTTGTCTCTCTGGTTTTATAATGCTCAAGTCAGTGCTGAGCCGGTTGCTACGACTGCTGCTGAAAATACCACGACGGCTAAAGCAGAAGCCGCCCCCCTTCTCATGGATATTCAGGAATTCCGGGTAGAAGGCAATACTCTGTTGGAACAGACTCGGCTGGAACGTATTGTCTATTCTTTTCTTGGCCCGAATAAAACTATTAAAGATATCGAGCAGGCGCGCGCCATGCTGGAATCGGAATATCGTAATCTGGGTTATCCCACGGTGCTGGTGGATATACCGGAGCAGAATGTGGTGAATGGCATTGTGCGTTTACGGGTTACCGAGGGGCGGGTGGATCGATTAAAAATCACCGGTTCGCATTACTATCTTCTGAGTGAAATACGCGATCAGGTGCCTGCACTGGCGAAGGATAACATCCCTTACCTGCCGGATGTTAAAGAGCAGATGGCAGGAATGAATCAGCAAAGCCCGGATCGTTCAATCACGCCCATCATGCGACCGGGACGTGAACCGGGCACGTTGGAAGTTGAGCTTAAAGTCAAAGATAAATTGCCTCTGCATGGTAGTCTTGAAGTCAATGGCCGTAATACAGAAAATACCACACGAACACGAACGGTGGGTTTGATCCGTTACGATAATCTTTGGCAGCGTTTTCACAGCGTCTCATTACAATACCAGGCTTCACCGGAAAATCGGGATGAGGTTAAAGTCATGGGCGGGACCTATGTTTTCCCTCTACAGAAATCCGGAACCCGTATCGCGCTGTATGCGGTACGCTCTGATTCCGATACGGAAATAGCCAGCGCTGGGGCACTGGATGTGATTGGCAAGGGTATCATTGCCGGTGGTCGGGTAGTGATGCCACTGGAAGGTAGTCGTGAATATTTTCATAGCCTGACCTATGGCATAGATTATAAAAATTTCAAGGAAGGCCTGAACCTGATTGGCTCTGATACTCAGAATACTCCTATCACTTATTACCCTTTTTCATTTCGCTATGACTTAACTCAACGTAATAAACGTAGCATTACCAGTTATGGTATCGGCACGACATTCGGCATACGGGGTCTGAATGATCAGGTGGAATTCAATAATAAGCGTATTTTTTCTAAAGCCAACTTTATTTATCTCAGCGGTGATATTCAACATCGCTTCCCCATTGCGGCAGGGTTTCAGGGCAAGATAAAAGTTGCCGGGCAATATTCAGATTCGCCTTTGATCAGTAATGAACAGTTCACAGCGGGTGGTTCAGAAAGCGTACGTGGTTATTATGAATCACAGGCGCTGGGTGATAATGGTGTACAGGGTTCGCTGGAATTACATAGCCCGTATCTGGGCAGTAAGGACTGGAAAAAAGTAAAAGATTTTTATGCGCTCTGGTTTATCGAGGCATCAAAAATGTGGGTGTTGCAGCCATTACCTGATCAGCCGACCGGTTATGAACTTTCCAGTAGTGGGGTTGGTCTGCGTCTGAAAGCAGGTTATCTGAATATGGCAGTGGATGCAGGTTATCCGTTTAAAGCTATCAGTAAAGTAGAGAAAGGGGATGTGCGTGTGCATTTCCGTCTGGCCTATGAGTTTTAGTTCTTGCTATTGGGCTTCACTTCGTTCAGCACCAACCTACGGATTATTTATTTTGTAAGTAGTAAGTAGGTTGGGTTGAGTAAAACGAAGCCCAACAGATGTAAATTAATATAGAAAGACCCAGGCTGATTGCCTTTGGAGTAATAAAATGAATTTGCCAAAAAACAGAAAATCGAAAACAAATACAAGCACAGCTAAACAGACCCGGCTGAGCTTGCGATTACTGAGCACCAATATTCGCATGTTGATGGCAGGTTCTATTGTACTGGGGAGTTTAAGCCTGGTTTCACACGCTAACGCGGCCTTGCCCCTACCAAAACCTGCCGGTGCCTGGGCGACCGCACGCAGCCCCTTACCCCGCGTTTCATCGGCCAGTGGCTGGTCGCGAGTTAATGCGGATCTCTGGCGTTCAGGTAGTACGGATGCACAGTTCTCGGATAAAACCCTGACCATTAAACAAACCGAAGGTAGAGTCATTCTCAGCTGGGATTCCTTTGATATTGATGTTAGCCATCTGGTGGAGTTCAAACAACCGAACAGTAACTCGATTGCCTTGAACAGGATTGTCAACTCGGCTTCCCCCTCGAAAATATTGGGCACATTGAAAGCCAATGGTCAGATTTATTTAATCAATAATAATGGTTTTTTGTTTGGGGCTAACTCTGTTGTCGATGTGAATTCACTGGTGGTGTCCACGCTGAACATTTCTGATGATGTCTTTAATCGCGGCATTACCAAGGTATTTGATAATGATGCCAGCGCGGCATTTACCGGCAATGGCGATGTCTATTTGCGTGATCCGAATACAGGTGACTATGTTCTTGATACGGATGGTAATCGTTTTAAGATTAGCATTCATGTCGATCAAGGTGCGCAGATTAATACCGATAATGGTGGTCGCGTGATCATGGTGGCCCCCGAAATCATTAACAATGGAACCATTACCAGTCCCGATGGCCAGGTTTTAATGGCGGCGGCGACAGATAAGGTCTATTTGCAGGAGACCGATACAGAAAGCACTATTCAGGGGCTGTTAGTAGAAATAGGAACGGGGGGAGAAGTCAGTAATGCCGGAAATATTTTCACGCCTCGTGGTAATACAACCTTGATGGGCTTTGCGGTAAACCAACAAGGATTAATTTCGGCTAGCACCAGTGTTCTGCTCAACGGCAGTATTCGCCTGCTGGCAAGAGAAAATGGGATGGAGCAACCTGGTGGCGGTGATAAGCGGGTGCTTGTGTCGACCACAACAACTCGCGCTACTGATCTAGGTGATGGTCTGGGAACGGTGTCAAAAGTTACCCTGGGTGCAGATAGTGTTACCGAGATTAAACCGGAAATCGAAGATACAAATACCGTCATTGCAGAACAGGCACAACCCGTTTCCCTGGTCGAGATTATGGGGCAAAGTGTTCATTTTGAAGCTGATTCGTTGGTCTATGTACCATCTGGACGCGTTGATGTTATTGCAACAGAAACACCTAATCGGCCTGAATATCTGGATGTTGAAAATAGCAGTAACATCACTATGGATCCTACAGCCATTATCGATGTGTCAGGCCTGATTTCATCTGAAAAATCGATGGAAAGCAATGTCATCGAAGTGGAAACCCGGGGGGCTGAATTTGCCGATACGCTAGTGCAGAAAAATGGTTTCCTGCATGGTAAGAAGCTTCGCATTGATATTCGTGAAGGTACCTCCCTGGCTAATATTCAGCCGGCGCTGGATGGGATTAAGAGCACTGTTGAAGAGCGGAGTGTCGAAGGTGGAATCGTAAACTTCTCTTCCCAGGGCAGTGTGATTTTGAGTGAAGGGTCGGAGGTGAATATTTCCGGTGGTGCGATACCCTTTAAAGCCGGTTATATCAGTACCACTCAGCTGATCGGTGCAGACAATATAATCTATGATATAGGCAGTGCGAATCCTGATATGGAATATGTTGACATATTGGGCTATGTCAGCAAAGAGTATAAAAAATGGGGCATAACCAAAACCTGGAAGGTTGCCGGTGCCTTTGGTCGTGGACGTTTTGAACCGGCCTATATGGATGGAAAGGCCGCAGGGACTTTTAATATCAATGCCCATAAACTGGTTCAGGATGGCAATATTATTGCAAATACCATTAATGGTCGTCGCCAGCGTATTGATTTTCAGCGTGCCGCCGGCGGCAGTCTGAACGTCGATCTTTCCTATAGAGGCCAGAACTACCAGACCCTGGTATTCCAGAATAATAAGGAATTAAACCGAGCCAATCTGGATGCACTTGAATCCAGTGAGGAAGAGACTTCTTCTACAGATAGTCCTTTGATCATTGAGGCTGATTACTTTAAACGTAATGGTCTGCAGAATGTCAGCTACACCACCCGAAACACAATTACTATTACAAATGGTAGCGATTTGTCATTGTCTGACGGGGGAAGTTTTTCTCTGACAGGTACCAATATCGAGGTGGCAGGAAAAATAGTCGGCCACGGCACTGATGTTAATATGACGGCGACCCTGGGTGATGTGCTGCTCACTGAAAATGCCTTGATTGATACCAGTGGCCGCTGGGTTAATGACAATCCTGTTATTAAACCTGTACCTGATTTTGAAAGTGTATTTATTGATGCCGGCAAGGTAAGCATTAATTCTGAGCTGGCCAATGTCATTATGAATGAGGGCTCGCTCATTCGTGCCAACGGTGGTGCCTGGCTGACTTCTGATAGCGAGCTTGCGACAGGCAAGGGGGGCGATGTTTCATTATCGTCATCAACGGATGTTCTTCGTTTGGGCACCCTGGTTCTTGATGGTCGTATTGAAGGTTTTTCCTTCGATGAAAGTGGTAGTCTCAGTCTTACTGCAAATGAATTTCGTTTTTCATCGAGCTTGCCTGAAAATCCCAGTTCTGCTCCTTTAGGCACCTCCCCGGTTTATATTGCAGAAACATTCGTCGAAGAACACGGTTTCGCCAGCTATGAATTTAATTCAAATCGAAGCGGCATTACCCTTGAGGAAGGCGTATTACTGCAACCCTCACGGGAAAATCTGGTTTTAAATAATCTTGATGTGTTTACCACCAGTAGTACCGCTGATGTTGCCTCAATCTCAAGCCGTCAACGCTTAGCCGACGAGATTCGTCAGCCGGTTAACCTGGCTTTTACTTACGATTCCTCTGAGATTCAGTCGCAGGATAAAGCGATTCAGATGCAAAAAGGCAGTCGGATTGTTACTGAGGTAGGTGCCGAGGTTAGCTTTACTTCCAGCACCAGTCTTTACATGAATGGTATCGTCGAGGCATCCGCAGGAAAAATCACTCTGACTATCACTAATCCCAGCGGATTTGACCAGGGTTATATTCCCGAGCAGGGGATCTGGTTAGGTGCTGAGAGTCTGTTATCGACGGCGGGCACCTTTGTCCCGACCAGTAGTCCGCTTCCTGGTTTGCATGATGGAAAATTATATGACGGTGGTAAGATCCGACTACAGGCAAATCGCGGATTTATTCTTATGGATGATGCCGCTGTCATTGATGTATCCGGCACCACGGCGCTGCTGGATCTGCCGGATGATACGTATCGGGGGCCGGGTGTACGTCTGCAGGAAACCCTTGTTGCTTCTGATGCCGGTGAAGTTAGTTTGATCGCGGCGGAAGGTATTATACCTGGGGGCAGGTTCCTGGGTCAGGCGAATGACAACCTGGGAGCGGAAGGTGGCCGTCTAAAAGTTGGATATGCAAGCCGAATAACCAATAGCACGTTACTTGATAAAAATAGCGCTGCAAATCCCTTTATCCAGACCGAGCGAAAAATCATAATCAGTAAGGAAAAATCACAGTCTGCCATTGAATTACCCGAACAGGGTGAAGCGGTTGCCGATGAAGCCAGTGGTGTTGCCTGGCTGGACGGTGGCCTGCTCAATGAAAGTGGCTTTGACTCCATCGAACTGGAAAGTGGCAGTATCATCTTTGCAGGTGATAGCGGTATTATCGCTGGACGTGAAGTGATTCTGAATAGCAGAAAGATCGCATGGCAGAGCGACAGCGTGAACGACACGGGTCTGACATCAATTCTTGCGCCTTATGTCGCCCTGGGTGCATCGGGTCTAAAGAATGCCGATGATGCCATTAGGGGTAACGGTCGCCTGCGGGTCGAGGCCAATCTGATTGAGCTGCAAGGCGCAACCAGCCTACAGGGTTTTGAACAGGTAAGTTTGAATAGTCATACTGATATTCGACTTCGTGGCTACCGGGATAATCAATCGAAATCGCTTGAGACTCTGGGGGAATGGAACAGCAGTGGACGGCTTGAACTTGCGGCGGATCAAGTTTATCCGGCAACATTAACGGACTATACGATTAAAGCCGATGATGTGGTCATTACTAAAGCTGGAAGCCTGGTAGAGGAAATGCAAGCCGTCTTTGGTAACCATGCCCTTGCTATTATTAATAACTTTAGTCCCTCAGGTAAAGCAAGGCCGGTACTTTCTGCCGGTGGTCGTCTGGCGATAGAGGCGGATACGATTACTCAGGCGGGTGAGTTACGTGCGCCGTTGGGGGAAATCAGCCTGAGCGCGGATTCGCTGTTGAGTTTACAAAGCGGCAGTCTGACATCGACTTCGGCGGACGGACAAATTATTCCCTTTGGTCGCACTTCAGAAACCGGACTGGACTGGCAATATGATTTCAGTGAAGGCGATACCTTACGTGTTACCCGCCCGTCGGAAAAACGTATTCTGCTTTCCAGTGATGATGTGCGCTTCAACGAAGGTGCCGTGATTGAGATGAGTGGGGGCGGCGATCTTCAGGCCTGGGAATTTGTTTCCGGGCCGGGCGGAACGCACGATATTTTTGCCAGCGATACGGGATCATTTGCGGTCATTCCCGCGTACACTGAATATGCACCCTATGATGAAAATGAAACAAAAACGGCTGGATTCAAGGTAGGTGATACGATCTATCTTTCTGCCGTAGACGATCTTCCTGCCGGTGAGTACGCACTGTTACCGGCTCGTTATGCCCTGCTCGACGGTGCATACCTGGTTACCCCGCGTGATGATTTTCGCAATATAGCTCCGGGCACAAGCAGCTTCCTGCTGGATAAGACTCCCGTTGTTGCCGGTCAATATCGGCTTGCGGGTAGCGGGAAACATGATCAGTTCTGGAATGGCTTTGCTATTGAGACCAGTGTGCAGGCACGCACTCGAGCTGAAATCGTAATTACCCGTGCCAACCAATATTATACCGATAAGGCTTTGGCCGCTGAAACATTGATTCCCTTCCTGCCCCAGGATGCAGGACAGTTGGGTATCTCGGCACTCAGCCGACTGGACCTGGCCGGTGAATTGCGTAGCGTAGCTGCAGCGGATGGCCGCGGAGGAAGACTGGATATTGAATCGACCAATCTGGCTATTGTCAATCAGCGCTCTGCATCCGGTGTGAATGATGGTCGGGTTGAATTGCTGGCGGAGGAATTAAACCAGCTGAATATGGAAAGCCTGCTGCTGGGGGGTATTCGTGAGCAGACGGATGAGGGTACACAAATCAATGTGGCAACCCGGACGCTCACCGTTGAAACCAATACGAATAATGATGCGGATACACTGAATCTTAGTGGTGCAGAAATTTTATTAGCCGCGCAGGATCGCATTGATCTTAACCGTGGGGTAACGGTGCGGGCCGAGGGTGAGGGTGGCCTTGGTGCCGACACCCTGATGGTTGCGGGTGATGGTGCACTGATTAGAGTGAGTGCGGGCAAACAGATCAGCGTTGCCCGCACCGCTAGCCCTGGTGAGCTGGGCACGATTAATATTCATGAAGGCGCAAGCTTGCAGGCGAGCAGCGCCATGTTACTGGATGCATCCTACGAAACGACGATCAACGGCAAGCTGGATATCGCTAATGGCTCATTGAATATTGGCGCGGGACGTATCAACCTCGGTAATGCCCCCATTTCGGCGACAGGTTTGTTACTGAACCGGGATCTGCTGGACTCGCTGTTCCTGAGTGAACTGGTCATGACCAGTCGTGAAGGAACCTATGTGTATGGCGATGTTGATTTCAGTTTTGACAGTATAGTTTTTGATGGGGCCGGCATTGTTTCCCAGGGTGATGGTAGTTATCAATTTGTTCTGAATGCGGATAGTTTACGCTTCATGAATAGCACGGCCGCGGTGGATCTTGATTCCACCTCCGGGGATGCTTTTATTGTCAATGCGCGTGAAATTGAATTGGGCAAAGGTGCATACATACTGGCCGGTTTTGATACGGTTAGCATGAGTGCCAGCGAACAGATCATAGGTACGGGTGAATCAAACCTGACTGTTAAAGCCGATATTCAGTTAAATACCGCAATGATTAGCAGTGGCAATGGGGCCAACACGAATATCGATGCGACAGGCTATCAGGTTGTTATTAATCGTCTGCCGACAGAAGAACCTTTAGTGGCGGCTGGTATTGGGGGGCGGTTGAGCATCAATGCTGAGACCATCCGCAATCGGGGTACTATTCTGCTGCCTTCCGGTACGCTTGAGTTGAGCAGCACACAGAGTTTGTATATTGATGACGCGGTGATCGATGTCAGTGGCGTTAGCAAATCATTCCAGGGTGAGATAAAGACCGCAGCTGGTGGCAAGGTTGTTCTGACCTCGGAGCAGGCCAATGTTGAATTAGCTCAAACTTCACGCATCGATCTTTCTGCCGCCGATGAAGGCGGTGATGCCGGGCTACTGGAGGTCAATGCATTACAAGGTGAGTTCATCTGGCAGGGGACAGTATCAGCGACGGCGGCAAAAGGCAAAGGTGGACGTTTTGATTTGAGTGAAGAAAGTATGAGTGATGTGTTTGCGGTACTCAATACTCAACTTTCTAGTGCTGGCTTTGATGAGTCTGTAAGACTTCGTGTGTTACAGGGTGATATTGCCCTTGCCGATACCGATACACTCAAGGCGCATAAGGCAACACTCAGCGCCGATACCGGTAATGTCATTATTGACGGCATGATTGATGCGCGTGGAAATCATGGTGGACAGGTAAACCTGTCGGCGGGAGACAATGTTGAGCTAAGTGGCCGCATTGATGCCAGCGCCACAGCCGTGTATGGCAATGGCGGCTCAGTACAACTGGCCACCATTGATAATGATAAGGATGGTATTGGCGAGATTAATGTGAGTGGTGAGATTGATGTCTCTGCCGGAAGCAACGGGCAGGGAGGTGAGGTGAGCTATCGTGCCCGTCGCCTTGATACAGACGGTAATGGACAGGATGATGAGATTGCTATTGTTAATACCGGTACGATTATTGGTGCTGCTGCATTTAATTATGAGCCAGTAGATATCTATGAGGATGTAAATCGTATTACTCAAACTCAACTGAATCAGTGGCAACGTGATACGCAAGCCTACATGGACTTTGCCGATACAATAGAAACCCGTCTGAATGCAAATGGAAGCACTGGCAGGGTTCTTCCCGGTCTAGAAATCCGTAGTAGTGGTGACATGCGTATTGATTCGGATATTGATTTTTCAAGCTGGCGTTATGGTGACGATAGAACTCCCGGTGTCTTTACACTGTCTGCTGAAAGGGATTTGCTGATCAATCAGGATATTAGTGATGGTTTAACAACGTCTGCAATAGACTTCACATATTACGGTAAGCCGTATTCTATTGAAGTAAATGACATGCTTATGGATAGTGCCTCATGGTCATTCCGGTTGGTGGCGGGTGCTGACAGGCAAAGCGCAAATATGATGGATGTCGTTACGGGTATAGGTAATATTGACATTGCTAACAATACGAAAGTGCGTACTGGCACAGGATTTATTGATATGGCCAGTGGTAATGATCTGATACTTAGCAATGATGCTTCAGTTATTTACACCGCAGGCCGGGCAACTGAAGAAAATCGTTGGGGTGGGCTGACCAATGTTCTGGTCGCTTCTCAGTTTTATGCAGAATATCCCGTTGAGGGTGGTGATATACGAATAAATACCGGTGGTGATATTCAGGGTGTAGTCAGTAAGCAGTCTATTCGTGACTGGTTAATGAGTGCAGGAAGCTGGAGTCGTGATGAAAACCACCGCGGTGAGATGCCTACGACCTGGGGTGTGGCACTGACCCAGACGATGTTTACTGGTAACCCGGCTACCTCGGCCTTCCGTCGGGGCATCGGTGCATTAGGCGGGGGTGATGTTGAGCTTAATGTCGCCGGCAATATGCAGGATGTTTCGGTAATGATGCCGACCAGTGCCAAGCCCATGGGTGAATCACTATCAGCTGATCCGACCGTACCGGATTTCAGCGAGAACCGGGTTGAAATTTCTGGTGGTGGTTCATTGAATGTGAATGCCGGTGGAAATATTAACGGTGGTATGTTCTATCTGGGCAGGGGCGAAGCAACGATTAGCTCGGATGGTGGTTTGCTGGCGGGTGCGAATGGTATCCACCCAGTGCTTGCGATGGGTGATACACAGTTCAATATTGTCAGCAAGAATGAACTTGGCATCGGTGCGGTTTTTGATCCGCTGGTGGAGGAAGCGACATTTCGTACAGCCGGCAGGAGTTATTTCTTTGGCTATTCAGGCACTTCAGCACTTGCGTTGACTTCCATTGCTGGGGATATACGCTTTTATAATAACGGTTATAATAAGTACAATGGTATAGGTTTATCTGATACTAGCTACGATAAGGGCTATGAGTATAACGCGGTAGGCGACGTGATTTATCCAGCCAGTCTTTCCGCTAGTAGCCTGGCGGAGGATATTGTGATTGACGAAGGTTTCACCCTGTTCCCTTCAGTTACTGGACAGCTTGAGTTACTGGCGGCAAATAATATTTTTGCAACTCCCATTGAGGCTCGGATTTTTATGTCGGATGCTGATCCTGCGCTGGTTCCAAATGTAGATCATCCGGTAACCGTTAAGGATATAACTTTTTATAAGCAATTTAATTCATTTGGGGAAGCTGATCTTATTCATGCGAAAACGCCGCTACATATTAATGATGATGTGCCCGTGCGGATTGTTGCCGAGAGTGGATCGATCAGCAGTCTCGGTAGCCTGTGGATAAATGTGCCCAAGAAAATTGAAGTTTATGCCGCACGGGATATTCAAAATAGTAACTTTGTTATTCAGAATATCAATAAAGATGATCGCAGTCGCATTACGGCAGGCCGTGATTTTAGTTATGAAATCCCTCGACTCTTTGATGGGGGGGTGCAGTCAAAAGTACAAAAACTGCAGCTTGCCGGGCCGGGACAACTGGTATTACAGGCGGGCCGTAATGTTGAACTGGGCACCTCGGTGGGAATTGAAACCATTGGCGATCTTAACAATCCTGTGCTTGCCGACGATGGGGCCGATGTCGTTGTAATGGCGGGAGTCAAAGATAATATGGATTATGCCGGATTTGCCGAAACCTATGTTTTTCAATCTGATAAATATACGACAATCATGAAATCGTTTGTTGATAAAGTGGCTGTGTCGTTTGGTTTGGGTGCTGAAAATTCCACATCACAGACTGAATTAAAAACAACACGTGAAAATTTTGCAGCCCTGGATGAGCAGCAGCAACAGGCTTTTTTGCGGGAAATATTTATGCAGGAAATACGTGATGCCGGTGTTAACAGTGCAGAAACAGGGAGTAATGACTATCAGGCTGCGTATGATGCAATTGCTAGCCTGTTTCCCGGTAGCTATGAAGGCAATATCAATTTGTATTTTAGTAAAATACACACCCTTGATGGCGGAAATATTCAGTTGTTGACTCCCGGTGGCGGGATTAATGCCGGTCTGGCAACCAGTGCCGGCTTGTCAAAGGGAACCGATAAACTGGGTATTGTCGCGCAGCGCAAAGGCAAGGTTGATGCTTTTGTGCGTGATAATTTTGAGGTAAACCTGTCCCGCGTGTTTACCCTGGGAGGAGGCGATATTATGTTGTTTGCTGAACAGGGTGATATTGATGCCGGTCGCGGCGCAAAATCAGCGCTGGCGGCACCGCCCGTGTCTCAGTCTTTTGATGAAAATGGTAACACGATTACTGAATTTCCCAATGCTATTCAGGGTAGCGGTATTCGCACGTTTGCCTCTGGAGACATTGAGGCCGGTGATGTTTATTTATTTGCCCCCCAGGGTGTGATCGATGCCGGTGATGCGGGCATCGGTGGTAATAATGTTACGCTGGGTGCACCGGTTATTGCTGGCGCAAACAATATTGATATCGGCGGTACGTCGGTGGGTGTGCCAACCGCCCCGGTTAGCATTGCTGCCGGTCTTAGCGGGGTCAGTAATGTTTCTGCCTCAAGTAGTAAGGTGGCGGAAGAATCCACCAGCAGTATTGGCAGGAACAGTGACAACGCCGGTTTTGCTGATACCCCGATGGGCTTCCTTAATGTCGAGCTGCTCGGCTTTGGTGGAGACGTCACCACCACGCCCGCACCCCGTATAAATATCAATAGCAAGGTAAAGTTTTAATCATAAATGCAGGTTGGGCTTTACCATGGTTTTCATGGTGAAGCACAACTGTGAGTTTGTATCTGGCTTATCATCTTCGCGTAGGGTGGACACGGTTTATGTGCCCACGCGTAACATTGTACCATTAACTCGCATAGGTGCAGTTAAAGTATATATTCCCGCGTGAGCACATAACAACATGCATCACCCTACCAGGCTGTAGGGATGGCTATTCCCTTTAATATCCTAGAATAACCCTTTTTTGTCATATCTCTGAAACATATCTACAAGAAAATAGCGCCTGAAATTCACGCCTGAGTAAAAGATGA
>CAZIJT010000044.1:0-17350 GCA_964539595.1 uncultured Thiohalophilus sp.
GAATCGTGCGGAAGTATGTTCGGGCCGGAAGCACTAAAACCTTACCGAAATCGCGTCTAGTTTGCCCTGCCCGTCGGGTTGCTAGCCGTTAAAATTAATAGGCGTGGATAAGCATGTAGAGCCAAAGGCGGAGGATTTGCGGACGCGGGTTCGATCAACAAGGGTCGCATTTACCTGTAAAGGTAAACTGAAAACGGGGCTCACATCGGTGAAACCTACGGTTACGAAAGTAACTACGGCAATACCGAGGGGTAGGAAGAGGGCTAACCTCATGCCTGCCCTGTAGAGACTTATAGATTAGCTGAACGAACTATGTTCGCCGAGCTAATACTAGGATTCACGACAACACTATATCGTGAATAACACGCCCCGCCCCATCACGCGAGTGATGGGTGAAGGTATAGTCCAGCCCTAAATGAAAATTTAGGATAAGCTGTCCCGCCGCCTCCACCACTACCCATCCCCTGACATCGTCAGGGGATTTTATTATTACAGGAGACCATGGATGGTCACCTATCGTATTGTTAATAAACTTTCCCCAACCGATGCCGCTTACATCGCCGGAATCATCGACGGCGAGGGAACCATCACTCTTTCGCGCAAACACCGAAATGAAAACCGGCAACTTGCTATTTCAATCAGCAACACTGAACTTCAACTGCTCAAGTTTGTGCACGAAGCCATAGGCGCAGGCAAAATAACAAATAAAAAAACCAGCGCAGCTCACCACATGCCGAGCTACACTTACGCAATCTATAATCGACAGGCGCTCCGCTTACTCGAACAAATTCATCCCTATCTCCACACCTATAAAGTCAGGCGTTCCGAACTTATCCTTAAAGATTACATTAAACTAACACCACGAAATGGCAAGTATTCAGGTGTTCAAATAAAATTACGCAGCAATTTTGAACAGAACGTACTTAATATCAAAGCCAGATAAAAATATATAATGAAAGAAAAACACAAACTCTCATACTATTTTATAACTGAATATTGAACCATGAACATGAGACTGTAATAAGGCAGTGCCTTAGAAAACACATCCTTCGACTGGCTCAGGACGAACGGAGTAAACCAGGGCATCTTTAAGTTGAATTCCCGCCACCCCACCATTAACTTAAAGCCGTCCTCGGACGGCTTTTTTATTGCCTGCTTATAAATTCCAGCGAGTGATTCTAACTTGGCAAAATAACGCTGGCAGTCAATAAAAATATCTATTGATACTCCCATTTACCCTCGCTATTCAGGCAAAGTTTAATGTCTCTTTCCAGAACCACCGTTGTTCCTTCCCATGACTGTAAGTACAGATCACGACACTCAAAATCATCTACTGAATAAACCTTTGCCAACGTAACTTTGAAGCGCTGATCAGTATCCAGATTTTTCCAGCTACGCGAATCATTCAGTTTGCCTCCAATAACCAGATCCTTGCCATGTTCCTGAACCAGGGCAATATCTTCTTCGGTATAATCATCCGCTTCATCTTTACTCAAACCCAGGACACTACTACCGAAACTACCCGCCAGTCGAAACGGGGCGGAGATCAAGCCACCCAGCGCGCCGGTTATCATCCCTGAGCTTGCATCCCTGGCCGCTACCCGCGCCTGAGCGATCATGCCATCAACTCGATCCAGGGTGACCGGTACCTCTTTTCTTACGCCTTCAAGTTGTAGCAAGGCATCGGTAGCTATAGGCTGATAGGCTTTCATTTCAGCGGAAACAGCGACAACGGCTTCTGAGGCTTTATCGGCAGAGGCCAGCATCGCAGGTAATTGTTCACGTACGGCGGCTACTTCATCAAGTACAGCCGGAAGCTGCTCCCGTGTTTTATCCACTTCGTTTAAAATAGGCGGAATACTTTCACGTATCCCTTTTACTTCTTTAAGAATCGCCGGGATTTGTTTACGAGTGGCACTGACTTCAGCCAGAATTGGTGGGATAAGATCACGAATCTGGCTGACTTCTTTCAACACAGGTTCGATTTTTTCACTGGTCGATTCAATATTTGTCAGAATGTCCGGCACCTGACGAATAAACTGTGACAATTCAAAGGTAAAATATGCCAATGATGCGGCCATTGCCAAAATACTGATCGCCAGTAAAGTTGATGTTTTGCTGGTTTTTTCTGACATAGGATTTATTTACTTTAGCGAAGGATTCCGCGCCTGGAATTTTCTATAAAATCAACAAACAGTTTCATTTCCGTATACTTGTCTGCAACCACGCTAAGACGAGAGCGAGCGTCTTCCGCTGTTAAGCTCATTCTATAAACTGTTTTATAAGCATCACGTAGCTCACGAATCAACTCGCTGGAATAACCATGTCGTTTCAGGCCTTCCACATTCAAGCCATGAGGGTGTGCCGGATTTCCGTTGACCAAAGTATACGGTGTCACGTCTTTACTAATCGCGCTGCCCATACCACAAAAGGCGTGCGTGCCAATGTGACAGAATTGATGTATCAGTGTGAAGCCACCCAGAATGGCATAATCATCAACTAACACATGTCCCGCCAGTGAAGCGCCATTTGAAAAAATAGTGTGATTACCAATGATGCAATCATGGGCAATGTGAATGTAGGCCATCAACCAGTTGTCATCACCAATCGAAGTTGTGCCGCCACCATCTTCTGTGCCACGGTGAATGGTGACAAATTCACGAATCGTATTACCGTCACCAATTACAAGTTTTGAATTTTCACCGTGAAATTTTTTATCCTGCGGCGTCTCTCCGACAGAAGCAAATTGAAAAATACGGTTATCACGACCTATTATCGTCGGCCCATTGATCACAACATGCGGGCCAATCCAGCAACCTGCCCCTATCTCGACATTTGCACCGATAACTGAAAAGGGACCAATAGAAACATCCTCGGCCAACTTTGCACTGGGATCAATTACGGCACGCGGATCGATACTCATTAAATATCCCGTTCTGCACAGATGATTTCGGCACTACAGGCAAGTTTGTCTTCAACTCGTGCTTCGGTTGCAAACTTCCAGATCCCGCGTTTTTCCTTGATAAAATCTACTCGCAGTTGTAATTGATCCCCCGGCTCAACCTGACGCTTAAAACGTGCCTTATCAATTCCGGCAAGATAAAAAAGACTGTCATCGGAGGTTCGATTTGAACTTAGCGTTGCCAGGATAGAGGTGGCTTGAGCCAGTGCTTCGGTAATGAGTACACCCGGCATTACCGGGCGTCGGGGAAAATGTCCGGTAAAATGTGGTTCGTTATGTGAAACATTTTTTAGTGCCAGCAGGTATTCGCCTGCTTTGTAGTCCAGCACCCGATCAATCAATAGAAAAGGATAACGATGTGGCAGGTGTTTCAGTACTTCATTGATATCCATTGAGTTCACTAACACTCTCCTGCTTTTCTAAAATATTTAAATCTCTACGCTTATTTTCTCAGCCGTTTAATAACTTTGTCGGTAATATCCACACGCTTACTCGCAAACATAACGCTGTCGCCAAGAATGACATCATAGTTTTCTTCTTTTGCCAGTGAAACTATCGCGTCATACACTTTTTGTTGCAGGTTATTCAGTTCTTCATTACGGCGCAGATTTAGATCTTCATTGAACTCTTCCTGGGCTCGTTTGACGTCGCGCTTCATGGCAAGCACATCACGTTCCTTTTTCTTTCTCACTGACTCACTCATAACAGCAGCGTCACGATTCATTTCATCTTCGAGTTTTTTAAGTTTTTTCTGCATCGCAACAATTTTTTTGTCGCGTGGCTCAAACTCGGATTGTAACTTTACCCGCGCCAATTCAGCCTGCGGCGCTTCCTGTAAAACTTTAGCACTATTCACAAAACCAATTTTAATTTCCTGGGCAGTCACATTGAATGACAGAAAAATAGCCAGAACAAAAAATAACAGGCTTCTGCTGACGGTTTGTCTATTTAACATTTACCTAACTCTCTATCTGTTCGGTGCATATATCTATGATATGCGCCTTAAATATTTAGAATGGCTGTCCCATTGTGAACTGGAAGTTTTGCAGTTGATCGCCTTCCTGATCATTCAGTGGAACTGCATAACTGAAGCGCATTGCGCCAACCGGTGCCAACCACAAAAATGCCATACCAACGGATTGCCGAAGTTCTTTAAATTCTAGTTTATCACCCGCTGCGAATACATTACCGATATCAAAAAAAGCACTGATTCGAGTCGAGCCTGTTTTTTCAGTAAATGGATTTGGCAAAATCAACTCGATATTGGCAATGATCTTTTTGTCGCCACCGATGGTGTTATTAGTTTTGGAATCTCGTGGCCCCAGTGAATTACTATCATAGCCTCGTACCGAGTTACTGCCGCCTGCGTAATAACGCTGGAACGGTGGCAATGAACTGGTCTTGCCATAACCCTCGCCATAACCCAACACACCTTTCAACATTAGCGTGGTCAGTTTGCCGAAAGCAAAATACTGTGAGCGTCGTAGATTCAGTTTGTAATATTGCAGATCGCTACCCGGCACGGTCATGTCGATCCCTGCGCGGGTATTTCCACCTGCTGTTGCCAGGATACGCCGGTTGCGCCTGTCCCGTGACCAGGATGCACCGGCATTGAAATTGTTGTAGACATTACCATTTTCATCAACAAAATCAAGTATATCCTGTGAGGTAGTAAATTCATCCACAAATAAGTTGGTATTATCATAACCGAAGGTCAGTAGCGAACGATCTGTTTCATTTAAGGGCAGGCCATAACTGACTGATAATCCGCGGCTTTCCGTTAGAAAGTTGGTAACCGTGATACTGCGAGTATCGATCTTGCGATAATAGAGCCTGAAGCCTCGGCTGATGCCGTCCTGGGTGTAATATGGATCAGTATAATTCAGGCTAACGTTGGAACTAACACTACTTCGATCAATCGACAGCCCAACCTGGTTGCCGGTGCCGACAAAGTTTTGCTGGGTAATGGCCATATTGATCATCGCGCCCTGACTATCGGAATAGCCAACACCGGCGGTCAGATTACCTGTTGGTCGCTCGGATACGGACAGGTTTACATCAACCTGATCGGTGGTGCCGGGTACCGACGGCGTTTCCACATTAACCTGCTCAAAGAAACCCAGCCGGTCAAGCCGGGTGCGCGACAGCGATACCAGCTTGGTTGACATCCAGTCGCCTTCCATCTGTCGCACTTCACGTCGAATCACTCTATCTTTCGATTTTGTATTACCCGTGATATTAACCTTGCGCACATATACCCGCCGTCCCGGATCGACAAAAATAGTCAGGCCAACTGTACGTGTGTCCTTATCCACATCCGGCACAATATTCACATTGGCAAAGGCATAGCCTTCTTCGGCAAGGCGATTGGAAACGCGTTCACTGGTATCGAGGCTATGCCGACGGGAAAAAATATCATCTTCCTTCAAACTAACCAGAGGCCAGAGATCATCTTCTTCAACAATTAAATCACCCGCAAGTTTGACACTGCGAACCTTGTACTGCTCGCCTTCAGTCAGATTAACGGTGATATAGACATCTTCCTTGTCTGGGGTAAGTGAAACCTGGGTAGAATCAATTTTGAAATTAATATAGCCACGATCAAGATACCATGACTTTATAGTTTCCAAATCACCACCTAACAACTGTTTTGAATACTGGTTACGTCCGCCAAAAAGCGTTTCTTCACCCAGTTGAATTTGACCCAGCAATCTACGACTAGTGAAACGCTTATTGCCCGTAATCGTGATAGCCGCAATTTCAGCCGGTTCGCCTTCAGCAATATTAATGGTTATGTCGACGCGGTTGCGTTCAAGTTGTTCCGTATCAGCCGATACCTTAACGCCATACTTGCCAAGCCCATAATACTGGCGATGAAGTTCCTGCTCGATTTTATCCAGTAAGGAACGATCCAGCACCCTGCCTTTGGCCAGACCTAATTGCTTGAGTGAGGTTTCAAGCTGCTCGGTAGTAATATCCGAGTTGCCTTCAAACTTGATATTAGCGATAGCCGAACGCTCCGCCACAAACACCACCAGCACATCACCGTCACGCTCAATCCGCACGTCTTTAAAATAACCGCTTTTGTAAAGACTGCGAATAGCCTGCGCACCCAGTTTTTCATCCAGGGTATCGCCAATTTTTATCGGCAAATAGTTGAACACCGTACCGACAGTAATACGCTGCAGGCCTTCTAGCTGAATATCTTTTATGACAAAGGCATCGTAGGCAAACGCAATCTTTCCAACAAGACAGGCTATCAGTGTCAACGCAAACTTTTTATTCATTCAATCCGTTACTTTTTTTAATTCATCAAGCGCACAAGATCATTGTACAAAGCCAGGCTCATTAACAATACCAACGCTGCAATCCCAATTTGCTGGCCAATCATTTCCACTTGCTCAGAAACCGGGCTACCTTTGATTGCCTCAACCAGATAGAACATAAGATGCCCACCATCCAGCACCGGCACTGGTAGCAAATTTAAAATTCCCAGACTGATACTAACAATGGCGAGAAAATCAAGAAACCGAGCCAGCCCCGCATTTGCAGAATGCCCCGCATACACCGCAATATTCAATGGTCCGCTCAGATTTTTTACTGAAATTTCACCGCTAATAATTTTGCCCAGCATTTTTAGCGTTAGCCCGGCATTGCTCCAGCACTTATCCCAGCCGTGGCCCATTGCAGCAAACACATCATAACGATACAGCACCCTGCTCGCTTCACTTATAAATGGACCGATGCCTAGCTTGCCAACCATTTTACCATCTTGATCAACTGACATGGTATGCGCGGAAATATCCATTTCACGACCATCACGTTCAATCAACAACAACATATCTTCATCCGGTCTCGCGCTGACAATCTCAACCAGATCCATCCAGTTATGGGTCACCTTATCATCGATGCGAATAATCTTATCTTTTTCCTGCAAGCCTGCTTTCGCAGCCGCCGAGTCTTCCACCACTCGACCCACAATAGATTTGAGTTCTTCCCGCCAGGGAACAAATCCGAGAATATCAAACAGCTTGCCCGGCTCCAGTTCCTGTACTGTTTGTGACAGATTCAATTCGGTAACATATGTCTGACCGTTCTCATCCGCCAGCGTCATTTTAACGCTGCCTCTGTCCACCATCGCGGGTAACAAAGTTTCCAGCGCCACATCCCAGATCGGCGTCTGCTTGCCATCAATTGAGACTATCTGTTGACCCGACACTAAGCCTGCCTGTGCTGCCGGTGATCCTGCAGTGACTTCACCGATCACCGGAGCCACCCCCTGAACACCAATCACAAACATCATCCAGTAGGCTATTATCGCAAAAATAAAATTAAACGCCGGCCCGGCAAAGACAATCGCAAAACGGCTACGCAAAGATTGACGATCAAAGGCGCGATTCGCCTCCGCTTCGGGGACATCGCCTTCACGGCCATCCAGCATTTTCACATAGCCACCCAGCGGCAGGCTGGCAATCACAAATTCTGTTTGATCTTCGCCGAATTTTTTTACCCATAACGGTTTACCAAAACCAATCGAGAAACGCAGAATCTTTACGCCTAATCGACGCGCCACCCAGAAGTGGCCAAATTCATGCACGGCGACCAGTAAACTGATGGCAAGTAAAAAAGCACCCACGGTATATAAAATATCGAACATTACTAAGCTGCACTCACTATGCTTTTCGCCACATTCCGCGCCTCGGCATCATCTTCAAGAATTACATCCAACGAAACGGCATCACGTGAAGCTACCGTTTGCATCACTTCTTCAACCAAACCAGCAATAGCGGTAAATGCAAAACCTTGTTCCAAAAACGCATCTACCGCCACTTCATTTGCGGCATTCAAAATCGCCGGCATGGTGCCGCCCGTGCGAATAGCCTCTTCACTCAGACGCAGGCAGGGGAAGCGTTGATAATCCGGCTTTTGGAAATCCAGCTGTATATCGCTGAAAAAATCTAATCGTGCCACGCCCGAGTTCATTCGTTGCGGCCAGGCCAGTGCGTGGGCGATAGGCGTGCGCATATCCGGCATGCCCATCTGCGCTAAAACCGAGCCATCAATATATTCAACCATAGAATGAATAATACTCTGCGGATGTACCACGATTTTTATATTGTCTGGCGAAGTATCAAACAACCAACAAGCCTCAATCAGTTCCAGTCCCTTATTCATCATGGTCGCAGAATCGACCGAAATTTTTCGTCCCATACTCCAGTTCGGATGCGCACAAGCCTCATCCGGTGTAACCTTGTGTAACTCATCAAAGGGCGTATTACGAAACGGCCCACCTGAGCCGGTAAGTAGAATTTTACGTACGCCAACCGCCGCTAAATTACCTTCTCTATTTTCGGGCAAGCACTGAAAAATAGCATTGTGTTCACTATCTATTGGCAGCAATTCAGCACCGTTTTTCTGCACTGCATCCATAAACAACTGACCGGACATCACCAGCGCTTCCTTATTTGCAAGTAACACCCGCTTACCCGCTTCGGCTGCGGCTAGCGTGGGTAATAGCCCCGCCGCACCGACAATCGCGGCCATCACATAATCGGCCTGCGCCAAACGGGCAACTTCAATCAAGCCCGCCAGTCCCTGCCGAACTTCAGTGGCCAGTCCGGCCTGTTTTATTTTGCTTTCAAGCTTTTGCGCACTATCCTCATCCACCATCACCGCAAACTCAGGCTGGTACGTCTTACATTGTTCAAACAGGCGATTCACCTGGCGGTTGGCCGTTAAGGCGACCACTCGAAATTGATCCTTCTGCTGCGCAATCACTTCCAGCGTACTCACGCCGATAGAGCCGGTCGAACCAAGAACAGTAATGCCCTTCATAGTTTCCCCGTAATCAATAACATGCCGCCAAGGAAAAAAGGCGCAGCCGAAGTGAGGCTGTCAATCCTGTCTAGCACGCCACCATGTCCCGGTAACAGAACACCGCTGTCTTTAATCTTTACCTGCCGCTTAAACAGGCTTTCAGTTAAATCACCCACAATCGAAATTGCGGTGATGACAATAGCTAAAAAGACAAACTCCAGTACCGGGAGTTCAAAATAAATTGCCGCCGCAACGGCCACGACGACGGTCGCAAATACGGCTCCCGCCACGCCTTCCCAGCTTTTGCCGGGACTCACCGCAGGCAGCAGTTTACGCTTGCCATACTTGCGACCGGAAAAATAGGCCGCACTGTCGGCTGACCAGATAAGCACTAATAATAACAGGACATAGGCAGATCCAAAGGCAGGATCCGCGCGTAACATGATCAGAGCAAAATATGCGGGAAGTAATAGTACGAAACCAATCGCTACTTTAATTAGCTGCTGGCCATGTAAATAATCCCTGCCGCGGGAATACGCCAGTAACAACCAGATTGCCGCCAGCCACCAAATAATCGATAACTGTAGAACTATTCTGGTTAAATCTGGATTGCTGTTATCCCAGAGAAAGTATAAACATAAAGAGAATACGAGCAGATAAACAATACGCAGCAGGCTGTTTTTAATCTCGCAGATCCGTGTCCACTCCCAGGCTCCGAGCATAACAAATAGCGCCAACAGAGCTGCGAAACCTGCATCCGGTAAACTAAAAATTCCCCAGATAACTAGCGGGATAAGAATCGCGGCAGTAAGCAAACGCTGCTTAAGCATTACGCAGCTTTTCTATTTGATCACCCGTGTGGCCAAAACGACGTTGCCGTCCGGCAAATGAAGTCAGGGCTTTGTCGAACTCACTGCGATCAAAGGCAGGCCAAAGCGTATCGGTGAAATAGAGTTCGGTATAGGCAAGTTGCCAGATTAAAAAATTACTAATGCGTTCTTCACCACCGGTACGAATAAAAAGATCCGGATCGGGCAAATTACTCATGGATAATTCGGCGGCAATCATTTCATCCGTGATGGCATCCGCTTTAATTTCACCGGCAACCGCTTTAGCCGCCAGCTTCTGCGTTGCCTGTACGATATCCCACTTGCCACCATAATTGGCCGCTACATTCAGCAGTAAGCCATCGTTATCAGCGGTGAGTGTTTCAGCTTTAACAATACGTTTTCGAATACGTTCAGGGAAGGCGCTATGATCGCCGATAACACACAATTTGATATTATTACGATGTAATTTTTTAACTTCGCGATCCAGTGCGACGAAAAATAGATCCATAAGCAGGCCAACTTCTTTTGCCGGACGTCGCCAGTTTTCACTGGAAAAAGCAAACAGCGTCAGCACCTCGATTTCAAGTTCTCGACAGGCCTTAACAATTTCACGCACGATTTCCACGCCACGTCGATGACCGATTATGCGCGGTTTCTTTTGAGCTTTAGCCCAACGACCATTGCCATCCATGATGATGGCGACATGATGTGGAAGCGTGCTGCTCAGATCAACCTCGCCGTCATGGGAAACTGTATCGCTCACTGATTTAAATTCCTCGGTTTGAATGTGAGCCTTGAGAATATCTATCCTGCTTTATAAAAACGCAGTCACTAGATTTCCATCAAATCCTTTTCCTTCTCTTTAAGCATCTCATCAATAATAGCCACATGCTTGTCCGTTAATTTCTGCACATCGTCCTGTGCATCGTGCTCTTCATCCTCGGTAATTTCCTTATCTTTCTGCAATGATTTGAAATCACTGATCACATCACGGCGAATATTACGTACCGCCACTTTGGCCGCCTCGCCCTCATTGCGTACAATCTTGATCATGTCCTTGCGTCGTTCTTCTGTTAACGGTGGCAGGGGTACACGAATAACTTCACCTGCCGTCATCGGGTTCAAGCCCATATCAGACGTCATGATTGCCTTTTCAATCGGTGCCACCATCTGCTTTTCCCAGGGTGTCACTGCCAGAGTACGCGCATCGGAAACAGAAACGCTCGCAACTTGACTTAAAGGAACTTCAGCACCGTAATAATCGACAGTAATATGATCCAGCAAGCTGGTATGTGCCCGCCCGGTTCGTATTTTGGTGAGATCGTTTTTCAGCGCATCAACACTTTTCCCCATCCGGGTTTGTGCATCTTTTTTTAGCTCTTTAATCATTTGTCGCCTCGATCTGAATTTTTAGCTGTCTCGCAAATCACTCGACGAGAGTGCCTATATTTTCACCCTGCATCATACGCAGCAAGGCACCCTTCTCACTCATGTCATAAACACGAATCGGCATCTTGTTATCCCGACATAAAACAATTGCAGTGGTATCCATTACTCCCAGCTTTTCTTTAATAACCTGGTCATAACCAAGCTGATCATAACGAACTGCGGTTTTATCTTTCATCGGATCGGCATTATAAACACCGTCAACCTTGGTACCTTTGATTACCACGTCAGCATTAATTTCAATGCCACGCAAACTGGCAGCAGAATCAGTGGTGAAAAAAGGATTGCCTGTACCTGCGGCAAAAATAACTACGCGCCCCTTTTCCAGATGACGAACCGCGCGACGGCGAATGTAATCTTCACAAACGCTATGAATCGAAAAGGCTGACATGACTCGAACCTTCATACCGTTCTGTTCAATCGCATCCTGCATGGCAAGGGCATTGATAACCGTGGCCAGCATACCCATGTGATCCGCAGCCGTTCTATCCATACCGCTCGACGCCAGACTGACGCCGCGAAAAATATTGCCACCGCCAATGACCATGCCAACTTCTACACCCGCATCAATCAATGATTTAACTTCAACGGCAACACGAGAAAGAATCTCTGGTGAAATACCAAAGTCCTGCTCGCCCATCAAGGCTTCACCACTGAGCTTTAATAAGATGCGCTTGTAGCAAATTGAGCTGGTCATAATTTTTATTACGCCTTCATTTGTGCAGCAACTTCTTCTGCAAAGTTTTCGCTTTTCTTCTCGATGCCTTCACCAACCTGATAACGAGCAAAGCTGGCAACACCCGCACCGGCCTTCTCGACTAACTGCGCAACAGTCTGATCCGGATCTTTAACAAAAGGCTGACCCAGTAAGGTTACTTCCTTTAGATATTTTTTAATTCGACCGGTTACCATTTTTTCAACAATTTCAGGTGGCTTGCCACTTTCGGCTGCCTGCGCAGAAAAAATATCACGCTCTTTTTCAATCAGCGCTGGATCGACGTCATCTTCACCCACACAGGCTGGATTACTTGCCGCAATGTGCATGGCAATATCTTTACCCAGAGCTTCATCGCCACCGGTCAGATTAACAACCACACCGATGCGCTCACCATGTTTATAGGCTGCAAGTTGACCCTTGCTTTCAATAATCTCAAAACGACGAACTGACATGTTCTCGCCAACTTTGGCGATCAGATTCTTACGGGAGTCCTCGACACTCACACCATCGGCCAATGTACAGGCCAGCAGAGCATCCAGATCAGCCGGTTTGTTATCCAGCACGCACTGGGCAATCGCATCGACAAAATTCTTAAAGTCATCGCCCTTGGTAACAAAGTCGGTTTCGCAGTTAACTTCAGCGATAGCGGCAAACTTGCCGGTAGTATCAATCTTGATCGACACCAGACCTTCAGCCGCGACCCGGCCAGCTTTCTTGTCGGCCTTGGCCATGCCGGACTTACGCATATTTTCAATTGCGGTATCAATGTCGCCATCGGTTTCAACCAGCGCCTTCTTGCATTCCATCATGCCCGCGCCGGTGCGCTCACGCAGTTCTTTAACTAGTGCAGCAGTAATTGCCATGTCATATTCCTCTTAAAAACTTTTTACAAAACTATTTTATGTAGTGCAGTGCCGTAAAATCTGTTTATTCAAAAAAGGGGGCCATGCCCCCTTTTCAGTACCCAACTGATTATTGACCTGTAGGTACGGCTTCAGCCGTACAAGCACGCCTGAAGGCGTACCTACACGGCCTCACTAGTGGTGTCGTCCGCTTCCACTGCAACAAAGTCATCTTTAGCGCCCTTGTCACCCATAGCATGGCTGGCACGGCCATCAAGAATCGCACCCGACACGCCCTGTGCATACAGCGTGATCGAGCGAATCGCATCATCATTACCGGGAATGACGTAATCAATGTTTTTGGGTGAGTGATTGGAATCCACCACGCCAACAACCGGGATACCCAGTTTCACAGCTTCACTTACAGCGATGTGCTCATAACCAACGTCAATAACAAACAGCGCATCGGGCAGACCGTTCATGTCCTTGATACCACCGAGGCTGCGATCCAGCTTGGTCATTTCTCGCGTCAGGGTCAGAATTTCTTTTTTGTTCAAACCTTCAAAGTTACCACCGGCGCTCATGCCTTCCAGCTCTTTCAGACGATTGATGGATTGCTTGACCGTTTTATAGTTGGTCAACATGCCACCCAACCAGCGATGGTTCACATAGGGCATGCCACAGCGTTCAGCTTCTTCACTGACCACTTTCTGCGCCGAACGCTTGGTGCCAACAAACAGGATTTTGCCTTTTTTGCTGGCCAGTGAGCCGATGAAATTCATCGCTTCGTTGTACAGAGGCAGGGTCTGTTCAAGGTTGATAATATGGATTTTGTTACGGTCACCAAAGATATAAGGTGCCATTTTAGGGTTCCAGAAACGCGTCTGGTGGCCAAAGTGGACACCCGCTTCCAGCATCTGTCGCATGCTTACGTCAGTCATTTAGTATTACTCCTGGTTAGGGTTCTGCCTTGCATATACCCCATCAGCCAACCGCCAGCCAGAAATGTTACCCTGAACAGACAGCACCCGAGCTGATGTGCCGGTATATGCGCGGATTAACCCCGCAAAAAGCGGGGATTGGTTGTGCCGATCCCAGGAAAAAACCTCCCGCGATCAGTCACGCATATTCAGATTCGTTTGCTAAATATGCGCGCGCTTTATACCATAAAGCGCTAGTCACAACAATAAAATCACCCAAAATCAGAGGAAATCCGCTCCCCATCCCGCATGATATCTGGCCGCCGCTGCGGTCACCGCCGATGGCTGGAGCAATTTAAAGCATGAGCGTCATAATCAAAACCGCCGAAGAAATCGAAAAAATGCGCATCGCAGGTCGTCTTGCCGCCGAGGTGCTGGAAATGATCGAGCCGCATATACAGGCCGGCATCACCACCAACGAGCTGGACACACTCTGCCATGACTACATCGTCAACCAGCAGCAGGCCATCCCCGCACCGTTGAATTACCACGGCTTTCCAAAATCCATCTGTAGCTCGCTCAATCATGTGGTTTGTCATGGCATACCCAATGACAAGAAGTTGAAAAATACCGACAACGTCAATATCGATATAACCGTGATCAAGGATGGCTATCACGGCGATACCAGCAAAATGTTCCACGTTGGTCTGCCCTCGGTGCAGGCCATACGGCTGGCAAAAATCAGTTACGAGTGTCTACAGATTGGCATCGAGCTGGTCAAACCGGGGATCCAGCTTGGCGATATCGGCCATGCCATCCAGCAACATGCCGAATCACATCGCTATTCCGTGGTCCGTGAATATTGCGGCCACGGCATCGGTGCTTCTTTTCATGAAGAACCGCAGGTGCTGCATTACGGATCGGCTGGAACCGGAATCGTGCTCCAACCCGGCATGATTTTCACTATCGAACCGATGATCAATGCCGGAAAACGTCAGGTCAAACTGCTCAAAGACGGCTGGACGGTGGTCACCAAAGATCACGCCCAATCCGCCCAGTGGGAACACACGATTCTGGTTACTGATGACGGCCATGAAGTGCTAACCCGCCGCCATGAGGAAAAATTCTGAATGCACCGTTTCCAGCAGCAACTCGATTCTTCTCGTCAGATAGTCACCGAACTCTTCGATATTGAAGCCTTTGATCAGGCACTAGCACAGGGCAAGCCACCCCTGCCGCTGTTTCGTCAGACCTTGAAAGATGCCGCCGAAACGCTGAAGGAACGCTTTCTCGCTGGGCGCGTGGCCACCGAGCTGGTACTGGCACGCGCACACCTGGTGAATCTGCTCATCGTCCGCGCCTGGCAGCTACAGTTCGATACCAAAAATCAGGATGACATCGCACTGGTCGCCGTCGGTGGCTACGGTCGCCATGAGCTGCACCCCGGCTCGGACATCGACGTGCTGATCCTGCTACGTGAGTCGGACGCGCCTTATAGAGAAGCCATCGAAGGCTTTTTACTGTTTCTCTGGGACATCGGTCTGGAGGTCGGCCACAGCGTGCGCAATATCGCCGAATGCGCTCAGGAAGCTGTCGATGACATTACTGTCGCCACCAATATACAGGAGGCGCGTCTGCTCACCGGGCCTGCGGATTTATTCACCGCCCTCACCGAACTGAACGCGCCAGACAAAATCTGGCCGGGGCCAGATTACTTTCGGGTCAAGCTGGAAGAACAGAACGCCCGCCATCTGAAATATCACGAAACCGCGTATAACCTCGAACCTAATATTAAGGAAGGCCCCGGAGGCCTGCGCGATATCCAGATGATCGGCTGGGTGGCCAAACGCCACTTCGGTGTCGATACTCTGCATGAACTGGTCGAGCACAATTTTCTCACCGAAGAAGAATATAAAACCCTGCACGAAGGCCAGGCCTTTCTCTGGCAGATCCGCTTCGGCCTGCATGTGCTCGCCGGTCGGCGTGAAGATCGTCTGTTATTCGATCACCAGCGCAGTCTGGCTAGGCAGTTTGGCTATCGCGATAAACATAACCGACTCGCGGTCGAACAGTTCATGAAGCAGTATTACATCAACGTAATGGAGTTGAGTCGCCTCAACGAAATGTTGCTGCAACTATTCAAGGAAGAGATCTTATACAGCAATGACTCAGCCGAGCCCATATTACTGAACAATCGCTTCCAGCTACGCAAGGGCTTTATTGAAGTCCGCAATGACCATGTTTTCCGCCAGTACCCCTTTGCCCTTCTGGAAATTTTTTTACTGCTGCAACAGCACCCTGAAATTAAGGGCGTGCGCGCCAACACCATTCGCCTGATTCGTGACAATCGCAATTTGATTGACGAAAGCTTCCGTAACGATCTGCGCTGTCGCAGCCTGTTCATGGAAATTTTCCGCCAGAGCCACGGCGTCACCCATGAGCTACGGCGGATGAATCTCTACGGCATACTGGCTGCCTACATTCCGGCGTTTAGTCACATTGTCGGCCAGATGCAACACGATCTATTTCATGCCTATACCGTGGACGAACACACCCTGCGGGTGATTCGCAACCTGCGCCGCTTTACCGTACCTGAGTTTCGCAATGAGTTTACGCTGTGCAGCGAAGTCATCGACACCGTTCCCAAGCAGGAGCTATTACTACTGGCCGGGCTGTTTCATGACATTGCCAAAGGTCGCGGCGGCAGCCACTCAGAACTGGGCGCAGTTGATGCCCGTGAATTTTGCCAGCATCATGAACTCAGCGCCTATGACGCCGACATCGTCGCCTGGTTGGTGAAAAGTCATTTACTCATGTCCAGCACAGCTCAACGCAAGGACATCAGTGATCCCGATGTGGTTTATGAATTTGCCCAGCAGGTCGGTGATCTCCATCACCTGAATTACCTCTACCTACTGACTGTCGCCGACATTCGCGCGACCAGTGACTCAGTCTGGAATACCTGGAAAGATTCGTTACTAAAACAGCTCTATCACGCCACCCGTCAAAGCCTGAGCCGGGGCCTGGACAATCCTTTGCAACATGCTGAACATATCAGCAAAGTACAGCAACAGGCCGATGCGCTGTTGAAAAAGGAAAAGCTAAACAAGGACGATATTCTGCAACTCTGGAAGCAACTGGGTGACGAATATTTCCTGCGCTATGACGCCGATGAAATCAGCTGGCACACCCGTGATATTCTGCAAACCCATGAACAGGATTTACCACTGATTCTGTGTCGTCCGGCCAGTCAACGCGGCGGCACCGAAATATTTATCTACGCTCACAATCGCCGCAACCTGTTTGCCACGATCACGCTGGTAATGGAACAACAGGGCATGAACGTAGTGGACGCACGCATCTTTTCATCGTCCAGCGATTTCACCCTGGATACCTTTCTCATCCTTGATGCCGACAACGAAGCTATTCAGGATCAGGAAATCATCAATCAGCTGCACACAAAACTACAGGCGAAAATCCGCGCCAATGAGACTGAGTTAAAACCGCTAACCGCCAACCTTCCGCGTCAGGCCAAGCACTTTAAATTTGCCCCTCACATCAATATTGAAACTGACCAGCACCACATGCGCACCATGCTCACTATTACCGCCTATGATCGCCCCGGCCTGCTCTCACGCATCGCCACCGCTTTAAGCCAGTGCGAGGTGCAAATACAAAATGCCAAAATCGCCACCTATGGTGAGCGAGCGGAAGATATCTTCTTTATCAATAACGCGCAAAACCAGCCAGTGACGGATGAAAAACAAATCGAGTGTCTGAAAAAAGAAATACTGACGTTACTGGAAGACTAAGCA
>CAZIJT010000045.1:0-11623 GCA_964539595.1 uncultured Thiohalophilus sp.
ACCGATATTTGAAAGATCTTAATTTTAGCGTGGGCTACAGGTGAGCCACAGGAAAAAATACGACAGACACAAAAAAACCAGACGCTTTTAACTGTCTGGTTCTATTGAATAAATTTTGGTAGCGGGGGCGAGATTTGAACTCACGACCTTCGGGTTATGAGCCCGACGAGCTACCAGGCTGCTCCACCCCGCATCAGAAGGTGGGCATTCTAAACGGACGGCTTCTGATAAGCAAGCTTAAGTTGCAGAAAAAGCTGCTGTGCAGACGGCCATCAACGTTGCGGGGAATATGCCGATTCCTAACACCAGCAGGGCATTGGCACTAATCACCAGACGCATATCGGCGCTGCATTCCAGGGCTTCCTCGTTATCTGGCTCATCAAAATACATTAGTTTGATAATACGTAAATAATAGAAGACACCAACGATAGAGAAGACCACACCGACCACCGCCAGCCAGAGCATATCAGCCGCTATGACTTCCTGAAGTACTGCCAGCTTGGCCCAGAAGCCGAGGAACGGCGGCACGCCTGCCATGGAAAACATCAGGATCAGCATCATCAAAGCATACCAGCTACTACGCTTGTTCAAGCCTTTGAAATCATCCAGATTCTCAGCTTCAAAGCCCCTGCGACTGAGGAGGATAATCATGCCAAAGCCGCCCAGCGCCATCAATACATAAACCAGCGCGTAGAACATCGAGGCGGAAAACCCGCTTTGTGTGCCAGTTAGAATGCCCAGCAGCAGAAAACCAACATGGGAGATAGCCGAATAGGCCAGCATCCGCTTGAGGTTGGTCTGCGCAATGGCAACGATATTGCCAATCGCCATCGACAGCACCGCGAGGATGATCAAGATACCCTGCCATTGATCATGCAGATCGATCAAACCATCTACCAGCAGGCGTACCAGCATGGCAAAGGCGGCAAGCTTGGGCGCGCTACCGATATAAAGCGTCACTGCCGTGGGTGCGCCATGATACACGTCCGGTACCCACATGTGGAAAGGCACTGCGCCCAATTTAAATGCGGTACCGACCAGCAGGAAGACCAGACCAAACGCCAATAGAGTTTTATCGCCACTTCCTGCCTGCGCCGCAATGCCGTCCAGCGCCAGGGTGCCGGTAACGCCATAAATCATCGACATACCGTACAGCAGCATGCCGGAGGCAATTGCGCCGAGAACAAAATATTTCATCGCCGCTTCTGCGGCCTTTGATGAATCACGCTGCATGGCCACCATCGCGTACAGCGATAACGATAATAGTTCCAGCCCCAGATAAATTGTCAGCAGGTTGTGTGCGGAGATCATGATCATCATGCCCAGCATGCCGAACAAACCCAGCACATAGAACTCGCCCTTAAACATGTCACGATCACGCAGGTAATCCTTTGCGTACACAAAGACGACAAACACTGCGACATACACGCCCAGCTTGAGCACATGGCTCATGGCATCGACGACATACATGCCGTTAAACGTCGTCTGTCTTTCGTCACTATAACCGTAGAGCGTCAGCACAATGGCCAGCAGCAAGGTAAATAAAGACAGTAGATAGGTTAGATAGCGATCCTGATCTTTAAGAAACAGATCAAGCAGTAGCAGCATACAGGTCATCCCAAGAACAAATATCTCGGGAAGAGCCAGCAGAAATTGGGGCATTTCAAAATTCATTTCATATTGCCATTCGTGTATTTACAGCTTCGACTGCATAATATGTTGCAACAGGTTATTGACCGTGGGTTCCATCACTTCCAGTAACGGTGCAGGCCAAAGACCAAACAACAACACCGGAATAGCCAGCAAACCCAGAATCAAAAATTCACGTTTATTGATATCTTCCAGCGCCGCCACATTATCATTAGCCACTTCACCGAAGATGACGCGTTTGACCATCCACAGGGTATAAGCCGCGCCCAGTATTAAGGTCGTCGCGGCAAGGAAGGCAAACCAGAAGTTAGCTTTAAAGCTACTGAGGATCACCATAAACTCGCCAACGAAACCCGAGGTTCCCGGCAGGCCTGCATTGGCCATCGCAAACAACACCATAAACGCGGCGAAAGTCGGCATGGTATTAGCCACACCACCATAATCATTGATCTCACGACTGTGCATGCGGTCATAGAGGACACCGACACACAGGAACATGGCACCGGAAATAAAGCCGTGGGAAATCATTTGTATAATACCGCCCTCGATGCCCATGGCGGCACCTTCAAGGCTGCCGGTATTGTCAAAGATACGCCAGGCAATGAAAAAGCCGAGCGTGACAAAACCCATGTGGGCAATTGACGAATAGGCGATCAGTTTTTTCATGTCCTGCTGCGCCAGCGCAACAAAACCGATATAGACCACCGCGATCAGCGACAGGCTAATCATCAGCCAGTCCAGTTCCTGACTGGCATCCGGGGTAATCGGCAGTGAAAAACGCAGGAAACCATAGGCTCCGAGTTTGAGCATGATCGCCGCCAGAATTACCGAGCCGCCCGTGGGTGCTTCAACATGCGCATCCGGCAACCAGGTGTGTACCGGCCACATGGGTACCTTGACTGCAAAGGCGATTAAGAACGCCAGGAAGATCAACAACTGCGGCATGATCTCTAAATTATATTGCTGGAAATCTGCAATCAGGAAACTGTCCGTCTGGAAGTACAGATACAGCAGCGCCACCAGCATGAACACCGAACCGAAAAAGGTATAAAGAAAGAACTTCATGGTCGCATAGACTCGACGCTGCCCACCCCAGATACCGATGATCAGGAACATCGGTATTAACATCGCTTCCCAGAAGACATAGAACAGAGCCGCATCTAACGCGGCAAACACGCCGATCATTAAACCTTCCATGATCAGGAAAGCCGCCATGTATTGCGCTACCCGTTGCTTGATCACTTCCCAGCCCGCCAGTATTACAATCACGGTCATAAAGCTGGTCAACAGGATCAAAGGCATGGCAATGCCATCAACCCCCAGGTTGTAATAGATATTAAAACGAGGAATCCACTCTATCGGCCCTTCAACAAACTGCATTGCTGCGCTGCTGGCATCAAAGGCTGTGTATAAAGGAATCGATAAAACAAATGTTACTATAGAAAACAGTAACGCTAAACCACGCGCCGTGGCCTTCTGTGAATCTTTATTTGCAGACAACACTGCAAGCCCACCTATAATGGGCGTCCAGATAACAAGACTCAGAAGTGGCCAATCAGCAAACATTAAATATAACCCTGGTTAGAGAACAAAGATGGCCAGCAAGGCCATCAGGCCGATAATCATGGCAAACGCATACGTGTATAGATAACCGGTCTGGATACGTCGCACAATACCCGACAACCAGCCCACCGTATTCGCTGAGCCATTAACAACAAGCGTATCAATCAAAAAGGTATCGCCCGCTTTCCATAATATCTTGCCCATCAGTCGGCTACCGCCTGCAAAAAATATTTCATTGAAGCGATCAAAACCATACTTGTTCATCAATACACTATGCAGCAGTGAAAATTTCTTGCCGATGGTCTCAGGAATATCCGGGCGTTTCATATAGAAATACCAGGCAGTGAACACACCTGAGGCGGCCATCCAGAAAGGCAGCGTGGTGAGTGAATGCAGAACCATGGCAAACGCACCGTGGAACTCATGGCTCAGCTCACCCAGTACATCATGTTCGGGCAACACAAAGATGGCATCGCCAAAGAAATTTCCAAAGGCCATGCTATCAACGAAGAAGGCACCAATAAATACGGAAGGAATCGCTAACGCAATCAGCGGCCACGTTACCACCGCCGGTGGTTCATGCAGGTGCTCACGGGTATGTTCATCCATGCGTTCCTTTCCGTGGAAGACCATGAAGTACATACGGAAACTATAAAGCGCAGTAATAAATACGCCCAGCACCACGGCCAGATACGCATAACTGGAACCGGGTAAACTGGAATGCCCCACGGCTTCGATAATCGAATCTTTGGAAAAGAAGCCAGAGAAACCGGGTGTGCCGATCAACGCTAATGAACCGACCAATGAAGTAATCCAGGTGATCGGCATATACTTACGCAGGCCACCCATCTTGCGCATGTCCTGCTCATGGTGCATGGCGATAATGACTGAACCTGCGGCGAGGAACAGCAGGGCTTTGAAAAACGCGTGGGTCATCAGATGGAAAATACCGGCTGCGTATGCTGACGCGCCCAGTGCCACGGTCATGTAACCCAGTTGGGAGAGAGTCGAATAAGCGACCACGCGCTTGATGTCATTTTGTACCAGTCCGAGCAGCCCCATAAACAGAGCGGTAGTCGCACCTATCACCATCACCACGGTGAGTGCTGTTTCTGATAATTCAAACAGCGGTGACATACGTGCAACCATGAAAATACCGGCCGTGACCATGGTTGCAGCATGAATCAGTGCCGAGATCGGTGTCGGGCCTTCCATCGAATCCGGTAGCCAGACATGCAGTGGTACCTGTGCGGATTTACCCATCGCACCGATGAATAACAAAATACAAATCAGGGTTGCCACCGACCACGACTGGCCAGCAAAAATTTCAATAGTCTGGCCATTAAGCGTGCTGGCATTATTGAAGACTTCCATATAATCCAGTGTACCGAAATACATCAGCACCCCGGCGATGCCCAGCAGGAAACCAAAATCACCCACGCGGTTAACCAGGAAGGCTTTGAGGTTGGCGTAAATCGCGGTTTCTTTTTTAAACCAGAAACCAATCAATAAATAGGACACCAGTCCCACCGCTTCCCAACCGAAGAACAGCTGCATGAAGTTGTTAGACATCACCAGCATCAACATGGAAAACGTAAACAGGGAAATGTAACTGAAAAAGCGTTTGTAACCCGGATCGTCACTCATGTAACCGACGGTATAAATATGCACCATCAGAGAAACAAACGTTACCACTACCATCATCATCGCGGATAGCTTATCGATTAAAAAACCAACCTCAAAGCGTACGCCGTCGCTAACCATCCAGGTATACACAGTACCGTTAAAGGTCGCGGCACCATCGATGACCACATCTTTAAATACATACAGGGACAACAGGCAACTTATGCCCACGCCGAGAATTGTCACCCAGTGTGCGGCTGCACGATCCAGTTGTTTACCAAATACACCGGCCAACACTGCGCCCACCAAGGGTGCCAATGCGATCAATAGATAAATGGTTTTCATGTCTTCCATAATAGCTAGTGCTCTACCCTTTCAGTGAATCCAGTTCTTCGACATTAATGCTGCGCCGATTGCGGAACAACACCACCAGAATGGCCAAACCGATAGCCGCTTCCGCCGCTGCCACCGTGAGGATGAAGAACACAAACACCTGACCTTCGATATTATTCAGAAAATGTGAAAAGGCAATAAAGTTCATGTTCACTGCCAGCAACATTAATTCGATAGACATCAGTAGAATGATCACATTCTTGCGGTTAAGAAAAATACCGGCGATGCTGAGCGAAAACAGAATCGCGCCGAGGATCAAATAATCAGATAATTCAGGCATCTTATTTTTTCTCCTCCGCTTTCATTTTCACCATGCGCACCCGATCATTGCGTTTCACTGCAATCTGATTTTCAATTTTTTGATGCTTGGTATTAGGCCGTCGACGCAGGGTTAAGGTAATCGCAGCAATGATCGCCACCAGCAAAATCACTGCGGCAATTTCAAAGGGATAAACATAATCTGTATACAACACCCGACCCAGTTCTTTGGTATTGCTATAGTCTGCTCCGTGCACAACGCTATTATCGAAGGCACTGCCATCACCGCTAACAATCCAGATCAGCATCCCGGCCATACCTAGCGCCACGGCAATCCCCAACGGTAGATAACTGATAAATCCAGCGCGCATGCGTTCGATATTAATATCCAGCATCATTACCACAAACAGGAATAACACCATCACTGCGCCCACATAGACCAGCACTAGCACGATGGCGAGGAACTCGGCTTCCATCAACAACCAGACAGCCGCACTGGCGAAAAACGTCAACACCAGAAACAACGCAGCCTTGACCGGGTTGCGCACCGTGATCACCATCACAGCACTGGCAATCAGCACCGTACTGAAGATGTAAAAAATAAATTGTTCAAAACCCATTTCTATTTATTCATCCTGGTTAGCGGTAACGCGCATCCTGTTCACGAGCCTGTGCAATCTCAGCTTCATACTTATCGCCCACAGCCAGCAGTTTTTCCTTGGTCATATACAGATCACCACGCTCTTCACCGTGGTATTCAAAAACATGCGTTTCGACAATGGAATCCACCGGGCATGATTCTTCACAGTAGCCACAGAAAATACATTTGGTCAGATCAATGTCATAACGGGTGGTGCGCCGCGAACCATCATCACGCTCTTCTGATTCAATCGTAATCGCCAGCGCCGGGCAAACGGCTTCGCATAACTTACAGGCGATGCAGCGTTCTTCACCATTCGGATAACGGCGTAACGCATGCAGGCCACGAAAGCGCGGCGACAACGGGGTGTGTTCTTCGGGGTAATGCAGGGTAAACTTGCGTTTAAAGAAATAACGCCCGGTCACACTCATGCCCTTGAGCAGTTCCAGCAGGAACAGGCTTTTCATAAACTGGATAAAATGTTTCATCGTTTTCCGCCTCGCCTATGTCGCTGCAAACCACGGTGGCAAGCCTGCCAAAATGGCAATGCCCAGCACCAGTAGCCAGAAAATAGTGATCGGAATAAACACCTTCCAGCCCAGACGCATGATCTGATCATAACGATAGCGAGGGAAAGTGGCGCGGAACCAGAGGAAGAAAAACAGGAATATGGCAATCTTGGCAAAGAACCAGTGAATGCCATTACCCAACAACAAACCCACTACGGGTATCTCAAACACAGAATCCGGTAACAGACCAACCACCGGCGATAACCAGCCACCGAGGAACATTGCGGCGGCCAGACCAGCAATCAAAATCATGTTGGCATATTCTGCCAGGAAGAATACGGCAAAGGGCATACCTGAATATTCGACGTGGAAACCCGCAACAATTTCCGATTCACCCTCAGCCACATCGAAGGGCGCACGATTAGTTTCTGCTACCCCGGAAATAAAATAAACCACAAACAGCGGCAACAACGGCCACATATACCAACTAAAAAACCCGTAGCCTTCCTGTCCGCGCACGATGTCGCCAAAATTTAGACTGCCTGCCGCCATCAATACGCCGACCAGAGCAAAACCCATTGCGATTTCATAGGAGACGATTTGCGCGGCTGAACGTAGTGCGCCCAAGATCGCGTATTTTGAATTCGATGACCAACCGGCGATGATCACGCCATAAACGCCAATCGAGGTCACTGCCAGAACATAAAGCAAACCAGCATTGATATCGGCTAATACCATTTCCGCATCAAAGGGAATCACCGCCCAGGCGGCCAGCGCAGGGGCAATCAATAGCAACGGCGCAAGCAAGAATAAAAACTTGCTGGCATTGGTGGGAATAATAATTTCCTTGAGCATCAGCTTCAGGGCATCGGCGATAGGCTGCCCAAGACCAAACATGCGGAAACCGAAAAACCCTACTCGGTTCGGGCCGATGCGTACCTGCATCGCGCCAATGATTTTGCGTTCGGCATAGGTCAGATAGGCAACCGCCAACATCAGCGGCAACACAATCACCACGATTTTAATTAAAATCGTGATCACGGTTACCAGCTCAGATGGCAGGAAACTTAATAGTGATGTAATCCACTCAATCATGCTTTGGACTTGCCCTGTCTAAATTGTGCCCGGTTCAATTTATCGATCAGTTTAATAGGTATTGCTTTAATTGACACTCGTTTAATCTCTACGGGTTAAATTCCTCGCTGCTTGCAGCGAAGTAACATCGTAGGTGCGGCTTCAGCCGCACATGTTCGCCTAAAGGCGAACCTACACTAATACCCCGTCCGCTTGCGGCGAGGAGATTTAATCTGGCTTACGTATTTCAATTGCACCCCAGGCCGCAGCTAACGAAGCTGTTTGTTCAAGCGCCGTAGGAATCATAATACAATCATCGGGTATCGCTTCATCAATCACCAGCGGCAAGGTCGCGCTATAACTGCCCTGCACGGCTTGCGCCTCATCTTCATCCGCCACACCGGAACGCAAAGCTGTCGCCGCATTCAGATAAATCGCAGCACCAATGGCATCGCTGGTATCCTGTAAAGGCGCGGCGCGGCGCACTAGCATATCGACGGCATAGATGGGCAAATGGCCAATGCGTTGCAGACCGGAGACGTTATCTTCCAGGGTTGGGCAACGCCAGTTACTGGCAGCAGAAAGCTCAAGACCCTCGCAATGCGTTTTAAGTTCATCCCGCACCTCTTCCGAAGACAGGTAGTCAAAACCGTCAAGCTCAAACAAGTTACCCAGCACGCGCAACACCTTCCAACCCGGTCGCGCTTCTGCCGCTGGTTCACAGGCCGCATCAAAACTCTGCCAGTCAGCCACCGCATTGACAAAGGTGCCGGACGTTTCTGCAAACGTCGCCAGTGGCAACAGCACATCCGCATAGGCTTTCATATTTTCACTGACGAATGACGTCATGCTCACCACAAACTCAGCATGGCGTAACACATCGTGAGCCGCTGCGGCACTGGCGCAATCAAACTCTGGTTCAACATTTAACAATACGCAGCCCATTAAATTTTTATCCAGTATCGGGGTTCGATCATTTTCCACCGCGACACCTGCCGGTGCCTGATGCGGAACCGCGCCAGCCAACCAGCCGCCCAGGGCATTCGCACCTTCACTGAGCACACCTAAACTGGCGTTGGCATTATCGGCAATCACATTCGCCAACGCACGAAGTCCGGCTAGCTGGGTATGTCCCATAGCTTGCGTGCCAATCAGGATCGCAGTCTTGTCTGCACTATGTAACTGGCTGGCCATCGCCCGATGTCTATCATTCACTTCAACCGAATCCAGCAAGGCCGAAAGGCCATCAGGCATCGTGCCATTATTCAATTCCAGCAAGGCCTTACACACTGCTGCCAGCGCGTGCAACATATTAGCGGGTGAAACCACCAGCACCTCAGCCAGAGGGAAGTTAAAATCATAATCCAGCGCATTGATGGCCATGATCTTTGCGCCCTTCTGCGCCGCCTTGCGCAGGCGCTGAGCCGCAATCGGTTGATCTTTACGGATGCAGGAACCAATCAACAAGGCCGCATCCAGATTTTCCAGTTCACTAATTGGCAAACCCAGTACCGGGTACGCGCCCGTGTCATCATCACTACTAAAATCTTGCTGGCGCAAACGATGCTCAATATTGTCACAACCCAGACCGCGCATCAGTTGTTGTAACAGATACATTTCCTCTAAGGTGCTAGACGGTGAAACCAGCGCCCCCAGATGTTTGGCGTCGTATTTTTTAATCACCGCCTGCAAACCATCCAGCGCATAATTCAATGCAGTTGGCCAGTCTACCGCTTTCCAGTCATCGCCCTGCCGAATCATCGGCTGCGTCAGTCGATCATCGCTATCCAGCGCGGTGTAACTATAGCGATCTCTGTCCGACAACCAGCATTCATTGATAGCTTCATTGTCGCGCGGCAGCACGCGCATAAGCTTGTTGCGACGTACTTCAATATTGATGTTTGAACCCAGGCAGTCATGTGCCGCAATGCTGGGTGTGGATCTATTTTCCCAGGAACGGGCATGATAGCGATAAGGTTTTGAAGTCAGCGCGCCGACAGGGCAAAGATCGATCACGTTGCCGGACATTTCCGAGCTAACCGCGCTTTCCACATAAGTACCAATGCGCATAAGCTCACCGCGCCCCGTTGCACCCAGTTCCATCACTCCGGCAACTTCCTGACCAAAGCGCACGCAACGGGTGCAGTGAATACAGCGGGTCATTTCGGTGGCAATCAGCGGACCGATGTCTTTGTCCAGCACTACGCGTTTGGATTCCTGATAGCGGCTGGTGTCGGCACCAAAACCCATAGCAATGTCCTGCAACTCGCACTCACCGCCCTGATCACAAATAGGGCAGTCTAACGGATGGTTGATAAGCAGGAATTCCATCACGCTCTTCTGTGCTTCCAGCGCTTTGGCTGAATGCGTTTGAATCTTCATGCCATCGGTCACCGGCGTGGCGCAGGCGGGAACCGGTTTCGGCATCTTTTCAATATCCACCAGACACATGCGGCAGTTCGCGGCTATCGACAGTTTGCGGTGATAGCAAAAACGCGGGATCGTCATACCAGCGGTATCCGCAGCTTCGATAACCATGGTTCCCTGCGGAACTTGAAGCGGCTTGCCGTTAATTTCGATATTGACCATCTATTTCGTTACCTGTTCATTCACGTGCGTCGAGATCCAACCATGCACTTGCCATGGTCGATGTGATACTGAAATTCATCACGGTAATGTTTGAGAAAACCCTGTACCGGCATGGCAGCTGCATCACCCAGGGCACAGATAGTACGTCCACGAATGCGCCCAGCCACGTCGTCCAGCAATTCTAAATCTTCCTGCCGACCCTGACCGTGTTCGATCCGATGCATGACTTTCGCCAGCCAACCGGTGCCCTCGCGGCAAGGGGTACATTGACCGCAGGATTCTTCCGCATAAAAATGAGATAAACGCGCCAAAGCTCTAACCATACAGGTAGTTTCATCCATAACGATAACCGACCCCGCACCCAGCATGGAACCGGCTTTGGAAATCGAATCGTAGTCCATATCGACTTCCATCATAATCTCAGCAGGAATAACCGGCGTCGATGAACCGCCCGGTATCACCGCCTTGAGTTTGTGACCATCACGCACCCCACCGGCCATCTCCAGCAGTTCAGCAAACGGCATGCCCATCGGTACTTCATAATTGCCCGGTTTGTTAACATGCCCGGAAACACAAAATAATTTAGTGCCGCCATTATTTGGCTTGCCCATCTCCAGAAACCACTGTCCGCCTTTGGCCAGAATCACCGGCACCGAGGCCAGCGTTTCTGTATTATTAATCGTGGTCGGTTTACCGTACAGACCAAAACCTGCCGGGAACGGCGGCTTAAAGCGCGGCTGACCTTTCTTGCCTTCGATGGATTCCAATAATGCGGTTTCTTCACCGCAAATATATGCGCCGCCACCGTAGTGAGCATTCAACTCAAAATCCACGCCCGAGCCGAAGATATTCTTGCCCAGCAAACCTTCGGCTCGCGCTTCTTCGAGTGCCGCTTCAAAGCGTGCAATCGGTTCTGAAAACTCACCGCGAATATAGTTATACCCTTTTGTCGCACCGATGCAGTAACCGGCGATGATCATGCCTTCGATCAACTGGTGCGGGTTGTAACGCAAGATGTCACGATCCTTACAGGTGCCCGGCTCGCCTTCATCCGAATTACAAACAATGTATTTCTGCCCTTCCGCATTGCGCGGCATGAAACTCCATTTCAATCCGGTCGGGAAACCGGCACCACCCCGACCACGCAGGGCGGAAAGTTTCAGCTCTTCGATAATATTATCGATAGATGCTTTTTCGCTGAGTATTTTTTTAACTACCTCATAGCCGCCCACGCTGCGATAGCTTTCCAGCGACCAGGGCTTGTCCAGATGCAGAGTGCGGAAGCAAACTTCATTAGTCATGAGTGGCCTCCATCGATGCAAAA
>CAZIJT010000045.1:11723-17233 GCA_964539595.1 uncultured Thiohalophilus sp.
TGCAGAGTGCGGAAGCAAACTTCATTAGTCATGAGTGGCCTCCATCGATGCAAAACCAAATGCAAAATCAAACGCAAAGGTGCGAAGGCGCGAAGAACGCAGAGGAAAACAAAGATAAGAATAAATTATATTATTCCAACATGCTGAATCCGCAAGGTTCACCCCAAACATAAAATCTTTGCGCCCTCTGCGTCTTTGCGTCTTTGCGTTGAAACACTCTGCCTTGAAAAACATGCTCATTCCAGCCCATCCAGAATTTCATCCACGGTCACTGGCGTCAAGTTGCCGTGATACTGATCGGCTATCTGGAACATCGGTGCTTCGACACAGGCTCCGAGGCATTCCACTTCTTTCAAGGTGAAACGGCCATCTGTGGTGGTTTCACCAAGGCCAATACCCAGGCGTTTGCTCAGGTGTTCGACGATTTCATCAGAGCCGCGCAACATGCAGGAAATATTGGTACACACGCAAATTTTATGCTTACCCACTTCATCCAGTTCGTACATGGAATAAAAAGTAGCCACTTCATAGACCGCAATCGTCGGCATCTCAAGATATTCGGCAACCGCATCCATAAGATCAGTGGTTAAATAACCCTTGTTCTGATCCTGTAAAATACGCAAGGCGGCCATCACCGCAGAGCGTTTCTGCTCCGACGGATATTTCGCGACCCAACCATCAATTTCAACTTTGGATGCGTCGCTTATCAGCCCCAGTTTGCTTTGCGTTTTTTTCTGTTGTGCCATCACCGATCAATTTCTCCAAACACAATATCCATGGTACCAATCACAGCCACCACATCCGAAATCATGTGTCCCGCTGTCATCTCATGCATGGCTGAGAGGTGGGCAAAACCTGGCGCACGGATTTTAAGTCGATAAGGCTTATTAGCACCGTCAGAAACCAGATAGATACCAAACTCGCCCTTGGGATGTTCAATCGCAGTATAAACTTCGCCTTCGGGCAATGCATAACCTTCAGTAAATAATTTGAAATGGTGGATCAGCGATTCCATCTCCGTCTTCATTTTATTACGGGAAGGCGGCGTGATCTTGTGATCATCCAGAATAACCGGCCCCGGATTATCGCGTAGCCAGTTAATGCACTGGCGAATAATACGATTCGACTGACGCATTTCCTCGATCCGCACCAGATAACGATCATAACAGTCACCATGCGTGCCAACCGGAATATCAAACTCCAGCTGATCATAAACTTCGTAGGGCTGTTTCTTACGCAAATCCCATTCTATTCCTGAACCGCGCAACATCGCGCCGGTCAAGCCAAGTTGTTTGGCGCGCGTTGGGCTAACAATACCAATATCAACCGTACGCTGTTTCCAGATGCGGTTGTCAGTCAGCAGGGTTTCATACTCATCAACGCAGGTGGGGAATCGATTGGTAAAGTCTTCGATGAAATCCAGCAGCGAACCGCTACGCGCTTCATTCAAATGTGCGTAATCGGCTTCGGTTTTATATTTATTAGTTTTGAACTGCGGCATTGTCTCGGGCAGATCACGATAGACACCACCGGGACGATAATAGGCGGCATGCATACGCGCACCGGACACGGCTTCATACATGTCCATCAGATCTTCACGCTCACGGAAGCAATACAGGAACATGGTCATTGCGCCGACATCCAGCGCATGCGTACCCAGCCACATTAGATGATTGAGGATACGGGTGATCTCATCGAACATTACTCGGATGTATTGCGCGCGTATCGGCGGCGTCACACCCAGTAGTTTTTCCAGCGCCAGAACATAACCATGCTCATTACAAAGCATGGAGACATAATCGAGGCGATCCATATAGGGGATGGACTGGTTATAGGGTTTACTCTCAGCCAGTTTTTCTGTGGCGCGATGCAGAAGTCCGACATGCGGATCAGCACGCTGCACCACTTCGCCATCCAGCTCCAGCACCAGACGCAACACGCCGTGAGCCGCTGGATGCTGGGGGCCAAAATTTAAGGTGTAATTATGAAACTCAGGCATCGGCCTTGTCCTCTGTCGGCTCTTCCCGGCCTTCATAGCGGAAGTCATCACGAATAATCCGTGGCTGATTGATGCGCGGTTCGATGCTCACGGGTTCATAGATGACGCGTCGCTTGTCAGGGTCGTAACGCATTTCAACCTGCCCCGAAAGCGGGAAGTCCTTGCGGAAAGGATGGCCGATAAAACCATAGTCGGTGAGGATGCGACGCAGATCCGGATGACCCTCAAAAATAATACCAAACAAATCGAAGGCTTCGCGTTCAAACCAGTTAGCCGAGTTCCAGATATCGATCACGGAATCTACGATTGGCGGTTCCGCATCGAGTAAGACTTTTACACGCAGGCGGTGGTTGTTACTCACCGACAATAAATGATAGATCGCGCCGAAGCGTGCTCCTGTCCAGCAGGGTTCGCTATACTCATCTTTTCCGTAATGCAGATAATCCACGCCGCAGACATCGATCAGTTGATCAAATTTAAACGGTGCCACATCTCGCAACTCTCGACAAACATCGAGCAATTGTTCTTTACCCACCGTAATCGTTAACTCGCCGACCTTGACCTGGCAGTCGTCGATTCTGTCTTCGAAGTACTCGCGTAGTTCGTCAGCTAAATTATTATAATATTCGGACATAAAATCTAACTCGGGCTAACGGGCAATGGTATTGGTTCGGCGAATTTTATTCTGCAATTGCATCACGCCAAAAATCAGTGCTTCTGCCGTGGGTGGACAACCCGGCACATAAATATCAACCGGCACCACGCGATCACAACCGCGCACTACCGAATAAGAATAATGGTAATAACCGCCACCATTGGCACAGGAACCCATGGAAATAACCCAGCGTGGCTCGGCCATCTGGTCATACACCTTACGCAAAGCCGGAGCCATTTTATTGCACAGGGTACCGGCGACGATCATCACGTCCGACTGGCGTGGCGTGCCACGAAAAATACCGGCACCGAAACGATCTAGATCATAACGTGCGGCAGCGGACTGCATCATCTCCACCGCACAACAGGCCAGACCAAAGGTCATCGGCCAAAGTGAGCCGGTACGCGCCCAGTTGATTAACTTGTCAGCGTTAGTAGTTACAAAGCCTTCGTTTAAAATCCCTTCTATTCCCACTCCAGGGCTCCTTTTTTCCACTCGTAGACAAAACCAATCACTAGAATGCCGAGGAAGACCACCATCGCGGCATAACCAAACACGCCTATTTCTTCCAGCACAATGGCCCAGGGAAACAGGAAAGCAATTTCAAGATCGAAAATAATAAACAGGATGGCAACCAGATAATAACGCACGTCGAATTTCATTCGCGCATCTTCAAAGGCTTCGAAGCCACATTCATAGGGGGAAAGTTTTGCATCATCGGGACGGTGAGGCCCCAGGATAAAGCCAATGGCAATCATCACGCCACCAACGACAATACCCACCACGATAAAGATGAGTACCGGGAGATAATTCTCTAACATAGATTTACAGTTCCTTCAGCCCAATGTAGATACGGCAACTGCTGTTTTCCGGCGTGCTAATGTTTGTTTTTAATACCATTAGGAAACAGCAGTCTAGGCCAGGCATTCTATAAGTGTCAAGCTAAAGTGCTACGGTTAATATTTTATCATTTCAATGCGTTATCACAACACTCAAGATATGTCACGACTGACAAAACAACATTGTTTCCCCGTAACTGGGAAGACTGAGATAACCCGGCTTGGGTAGGGCTAAACAAAGTGCGGTAGGGCTAAATAAAGTGCAAGGCTAAATAAAGATGACCCGGACACGGGCATATGAAAATAGAAAAACTAAAGATTGGTGCCGAAGGCCGGACTCGAACCGGCACGGCTTACGCCACTACCCCCTCAAGGTAGCGTGTCTACCAATTTCACCACTTCGGCAATATTTAATGTTTACTGAGGAATATGTTTACTGGCTAACGGGAATGTCATCGCCGAGAAGCTGATCGTTATTCGCCGGGGCTTCGGTCACCGGCACATCGGTTTCAGGCATCAGCGCTTCAGGTATAACCTGCTCGGTTTCAATCACCTGTTCGCCATGCGTATCCACCACACTTTCTGGTTTAGATAGATTTGAAGCCAGGGTGAATAGCGTCAGGCTGGTGACAAAAAACAGGGTTGCCAGCACGGCCGTGGTACGGGTCAGAAACGAAGCCGAACCCTGACTACCAAAGACCGTGCCGGAGGCACCTCCGCCAAAAGCCGCACCGGCATCCGCGCCCTTGCCCTGTTGCAACAGCACCATCACCACCAGGCTGATCGCAATCAATACGTGAACTACTAAAATAATGTTATACAGCATAATAAATTCTTTTCTGTGAAACCCGGGCTTTGCTTTCGCTTTTCCGGGCTACCTCAAATTTCAGGGAAAGATACCTTCGCTACCGCCTAACCTGCCGCTTTACCAATCGCAAGAAAGTCACCGGCCTTTAATGAAGCGCCGCCAATCAGACCACCATCGATATCAGCCATAGCCAATAATTCCGTCGCATTACCCGGATTCATGCTACCACCGTAGAGTATCTGTACCTTGTCAGCGACAGCCGCATCAGCGCCGGCTATTTTAGCACGAATAAAGGCGTGTACGGCCTGTGCCTGTTCGGGGCTGGCGGTCTTACCGGTGCCAATCGCCCAGACCGGCTCGTAAGCGATAACGCCATCGGCCAGTGCGGCAACACCTTCGAGTGCGATAACCGCATCGAGCTGGCGAGCCACCACATCTTCGGTCACATTGGATTCACGTTCTTCCAGTGATTCACCAACACAAAGAACCGGCTTTAAGCCTGCTTTGCGTGCCACGGCAAATTTCTGCGCCACCAGCGCATCATCTTCACCATACAGGCTACGACGCTCAGAATGACCGACCAGAACATATTTACAGGAGAAGTCCAGCAACATGGCAGCGGAAGTTTCGCCGGTAAAGGCACCCTTTTCCTCGGTGCTAAGATTCTGCGCACCCCAGCTAATAGCGCTGCTGCTCAGCTGATCCTGCACATCGGCCAGATAGGGGAACGGTACACATACGGCCAGCTCGGCGGACTTAACATCCCCGGCTCCTGCTTTGACACCATCCAGAAGTTCACGAACACTACTGCGTGAACCATTCATTTTCCAGTTACCCGCTATCAGCACCTGACGCATTAATTTCTCCCAAAACCTGTATCACTGATACTCAAAAAATAGCGCGCAAGCTTAACGTTCAACGCCTGATAAATCAATGGAAAATACGCCTGTCGGCATTTCGACGCAAACCCGCGGATTTAACGCAAAGACGCTAAGGCGCAAAGTTCGCAAAGGATTTCAATGAGATAAGCAGGTAGTCTGAAAATCTGCGTTCAAAACAATATGCCCTCCGATTATGCATGATGCTAGTGAAAAAAATCCACTGGCTGAATATGCATAAAAAATCAAAGCATTGCGTTCTTTGCGCCCTAGGGGCTGTTGATCTTTCATCTATTGTCTGATTTTGGCTAATTTTAGCCCTGCCTGCGTT
>CAZIJT010000046.1:0-17104 GCA_964539595.1 uncultured Thiohalophilus sp.
AGTTCTATCATAGCTGCGGCTTCAGCCACACATGTTCGCCTGAAGGCGAACCTACATACGCGGATACCCCGTCCGCTTACGGCGAGGTGAATCATTGCGCACCATTTTAGAAATCTCGCACCGAGAAGGCAAAAAGGCCTGCAGATGCAGGCCTTTTTCTTGTTTATTGTAAACCCGAATCAAAACGGAATATCGTCATCAAAATCACCCGCTGGAGCCGGTGCTTGTTGCTGAGGTGCTGACTGGGACTGGGACTGAGCAGGTGCTGATGAATGTTGACTCTGACTCTGATCAAAGTTTGCACTGCCGCCGCGTGAGTCCAACATTTGCATTTCACTGGCAACAATTTCGGTGGTGTAGCGATCCTGACCACTTTGATCCTGCCATTTGCGGGTCTGCAATCGGCCTTCGACATAGACCTTAGAGCCTTTTTTCAGGTATTCACCGACAACTTCGGCCAGTCGGTTGAAAAATACCACCCGGTGCCATTCAGTTTTCTCGACCTGCTCACCGGTATTTTTATCTTTCCACGATTCACTGGTCGCCACGGTGATATTGGCGATAGCGGCACCACTTGCGGCATAACGCACTTCGGGATCCTTCCCCAGATTGCCGATCAAGATTACTTTGTTGATTCCTCGTGCCATAACATTCTCCTGTAATTTCTACGTCTAGTTCATTGATTCATTGTATGATTTTATTCATCTGCGCGGGAAAAGGCGTACAGCGCATCCCTGTCCAGCTTCGCCTTGTCCACTTTGAGATAGGCTACGCCATCCTCGGCAATAATCATAGCCTCTTCGACCCCACGAATGACTGCCAACTTCTGCGTTAAGGCCTGTGCATCGACTTCGCTAATCTCGCCCACATTGAGCAACTGAGAGCTGAAAAAGTGCGGCGTTTTCATGCTCGCCGCCAACCCTAACCAGAGCAGGGTAACCAGTCCATTAAACACGAAAACTGCTTCACTGCCCAGATGCTGGCTGATCCAGCCGCCTGCCAGACCACCGACAAACACGCCGAGAAACTGGGAGGTGGTATACACGCCCATGGCCGTGCCCTTGTGTGCCGCCGGTGCGAGTTTGGCCACCAGCGAGGGCAGAATGGCTTCGAGCAGGTTGAAGGCCGCGAAGAACAGCCACAGGGTAATCACCATCCCCATCAGCGTGTCATCCAGCCAGCCCAGCCCCAACTGTGCCAGAACCAGCACAGCAACGGCTCCGAGTAAAACTTCCCTGACTTTGCGTTTTTTCTCGGCCAGCAGGATAAAGGGAATGATCGCTATCATCGACAAGCCCATGACCGGCAGGTAAATCTTCCAGTGCTCGCCACCGTCAATCCCCAAGCCATGTTGCAGCACGCCGGGAATGACGATAAAGGAGGCCATCAAGTTGAGATGGAGAATGAAAATTCCGGCATCCACGCGCAACAACTGGGTATCACGCAGCGCCTGAGCAAACCAGTTAACCTCGATTTCCGTGTCACGATGAAAACGGCTGATGGTTAGCTGGGGGATAGTAAAACGCGCAATAACAATACCGGCCAGCGCCAGCAATGCGGTAGTCCAGAAAATGCCAGGCACGCCGAACCAGCCATGCAGCAGAGGCCCCATCACCATCGCCACCGCGAAGGAAACACCGATGCTGATGCCAATTAGCGCCATCACTTTGACCCGGTGTTCCTCACGGGTCAGATCTGCGGCCAGCGCCATCACCGCACTGGCAATTGCCCCCGCGCCCTGCAGGGCGCGCCCGGCAATTACGCCGTAAATACTATCGGCCAGTGCCGCTACCACGCTACCGGCGGCAAACACCAACAGGCCGCCGATAATCACCGGCTTACGGCCAATCCGATCTGAGAGCATGCCTAAGGGGATTTGAAACAGCGCCTGGGTCAGGCCATAGATGCCCATGGCGATGCCCGCCAGGGTCATGGTCGAGTCTTGCAGATCACCGGCATAGAGGGTAAATACCGGCAAGATCATGAACAGCCCCAGCATCCGCGAGGAAAATATTCCTGCCAATGAGAGGGCAACCCGGCGCTCGCGGGAGGTCATGTTTTCGGCCTGAACGGCGTCGGACTTTTTCAACTTTTTTCCTGGAACAGCGTACTACTTGTCGATTAGATTCAACTTTTCAGGAAATTCACCTGAAAATCAAAATTGCTTTGGCTGCCATGCGACAGACAGCGTATATTAGCAGGTTCGCTGTTAACAAAGAATCAAAGATGGACTTCATACACATTCGTGGGGCGCGCACCCACAACCTGCAAAATATCGACCTGACCCTGCCACGGGACAAGCTGATTGTGATCACTGGCCTGTCCGGTTCGGGCAAATCTTCGCTGGCGTTTGACACCATTTACGCGGAGGGGCAACGTCGTTATGTCGAGTCGCTGTCGGCCTATGCCCGGCAATTCCTTTCGGTGATGGAAAAGCCCGATGTCGATCATATCGAAGGGTTGTCACCGGCCATTTCTATCGAACAGAAATCGACCTCCCACAACCCGCGTTCCACCGTGGGCACCATCACCGAGATTTACGATTACCTGCGCCTGCTGTTCGCGCGTGCCGGAGAACCACGCTGCCCGGATCATGATCTGCCCTTAAATGCCCAGACGGTTAGCCAGATGGTCGATCATGTTTTGGCTCTGCCCGAGGGCAGCAAGCTGATGCTACTCGCACCGATGGTCGAGAACCGCAAGGGCGAACACCAACAGATTTTTGAGCGCCTGCGTGCCGAAGGTTATATCCGCGCCCGTATCAATGGTGAGGTGTACGAGCTGGATCAGACTCCAAAACTGGAACTACACCAGAAGCACACGATTGAAGTGGTGGTGGATCGTTTCAAGGTACGCGAGGACATCCAGAGCCGACTGGCGGATTCCTTTGAAACCGCAATCAAGCTGACTGACGGCGTGGCACGCATTGCCTTTATGGACGAGACACAGGATGATCTGATCTTCTCCGCCCGTTACGCCTGCCCAAGCTGCGGCTACTCGATCAACGAACTGGAACCGCGCCTGTTTTCTTTCAACAACCCGGCGGGAGCCTGTCCAGGTTGTGACGGGTTGGGCAACAACCAGTTCTTTGATTCAACACGCGTGGTCGCCCATCCGGAACTCAGTCTTAGCAGCGGTGCAGTACGCGGCTGGGATCGACGCACGGTTTATTATTTCCAGTTACTGCTGTCACTATCAAAGCATTATGGCTTTGACATGGATACCCCCTTCGAGGAGTTAGCTGACAACATTCAATCACTGATTTTATATGGCAGCGGTGAAGAAGAAATTGAGTTTGTTTATTTCAACGACCGCGGCGGCGAACACCGTAAGGTGCAAACCTTCGAGGGCATTATTAACAACATGCAGCGCCGTTACCGCGACACCGAGTCCAATGTAGTGCGTGAAGAGCTGGCCAAGTATCTTAGTCAGCAAGCCTGCCCGGACTGCAATGGAACCCGCCTCAATCGCGCCGCGCGGCATGTGTTTATTGCCGAGGCAACGCTACCACAAGCCGCCTCTTTACCCATTGATGCGGCGCTGGACTTTTTCCGCAACCTACGCCTGCCCGGTCATCGTGGTGAGATTGCCAAAAAGATCGTCAAGGAAATTGTTCAACGGCTGGAATTTCTGGTCAATGTCGGTCTCGACTATCTGTCTCTGGATCGCAGCGCCGACACGCTCTCCGGTGGCGAAGCCCAACGCATTCGTCTTGCCAGTCAGATCGGTGCAGGACTGGTCGGCGTGATGTATGTACTCGATGAACCGTCCATCGGGCTGCACCAGCGCGACAATACCCGCCTGCTAAAAACCCTTAACTATTTACGCGATCTCGGCAATACCGTGATCGTGGTCGAACATGATGAGGAAGCGATTTTGAGCGCCGATCATGTGGTGGACATCGGTCCCGGCGCAGGCGTTCATGGTGGGAAAATTATTGCCCAGGGCACACCCGCTGAAATTTTGGCTTCAACTGAATCGCTCACCGGTCAGTACCTGTCCGGTAAAAAAATGATCCACATACCGGCACAGCGCACGCCCGCTGATCCCACACGTATGTTGACTATCCATAAAGCCAGCGGCAACAACTTGAAACAGGTTGACGCACATATCCCCGTAGGCCTGATGACCGCCATTACCGGCGTTTCCGGTTCTGGCAAGTCCACCCTGATCAACGACACCCTTTATCGCCATGCGGCAACAGAAATAAATAAAGCCAGCACCGAACCTGCACCCTGTGAAAGCATTACCGGTCTCGGCCAGTTCGATAAGGTGGTCGATATTGATCAGAGTCCAATTGGCCGTACACCCCGTTCCAATCCGGCGACCTATACTCAGCTATTTACGCCTATTCGTGAACTCTTCTCTGGAACACCCGAAGCCCGCGCACGCGGTTATAGCCCCGGGCGTTTTAGTTTTAATGTTAAAGGCGGGCGCTGTGAAGCCTGTCAGGGTGATGGCGTGATTAAAGTTGAAATGCATTTTCTGCCTGATATTTATGTACCCTGTGATGTCTGTAAATGTAAACGCTATAACCGCGAAACGCTGGAAATAAAATACAAAGGCAAGACCATCTACGAAGTGCTGGAGATGACAGTAGAAGATGCGCTGGTATTTTTTGATGCGATTCCACCCATCCGCCGTAAGTTGCAAACGCTAATGGATGTAGGCCTAAGCTATATTCGGCTGGGGCAAAATGCGACCACGCTATCCGGAGGTGAAGCGCAACGGATCAAACTGGCGCGTGAACTGTCCAAGCGCGATACCGGCAATACGCTTTATATACTGGACGAACCCACTACCGGCCTGCACTTCCATGATATTGAACAACTACTACAAGTACTACATCGACTGCGTGATCACGGCAACACCATCATCATCATCGAACATAACCTGGACGTAATTAAAACCGTAGACTGGGTGATCGACTTAGGGCCTGAGGGTGGCAACAAAGGCGGCGAGATTGTTTGTGCAGGGACACCGGAAGAAATTTCTGCCCATCCGGATTCCCATACCGGGCACTATCTGAAAGTGCTGCTGGAAAAACAGCAACTGGGCTAAATTTTAGAGATGAAAATCAAACGCAAAGACGCGAAGGCGCAAAGTTTTTAAAGCTGGATAGGGGTTCCAAACATCAGCTCTGCCTGTTTCGGTTTTTTCGGTGATAAGTCTATTAAAGATTATATTATTTTCTTTGCGCCTTCGCGTCTTTGCGTTTGATTTTCATCTTCACATCTTTACCCTGATCAAAAACTACGGCAAATACATATGCACCGGATCGCCAATTTTTAAATTATAGGCTAGCGCAGCCTGTCCCTGATTAACGGCAATTTCAACCAGCCCATTGGCGTTGCTATACCAGAAACCTTCACCCTCCCCCACTGCAGAAAAAGTTTCGGCAAAACCCACATCACGTTCACCTAAACGTATGCGCATATCCGTTGAAACCCGATCACCTCTGAGTCCTGTTAACGCATTGGAAAAGTCATCAATATAAATAACTTCAGCCAGCTCTAGTGGCCAGTCCAGAAAATTAATCTCGTCAGTTGAAAGATTTGTCATCTCAGGACTCTCACCCATCTCAAGCATGGCGGCAACGGGTGCGAATAGATCTCGACCATGAAAGGTTTTTGTTAGTTGCTCTGGCTGCCAGTCAATCTCCCAGAAGGCAAGCTGCTCGGCCTGCTTTGCGATGACATTGAACAGACCATTGTCTGGCCCCACATACCAGCGTCCATCAGCTTTCATCACCAATGGACGACGAGCAAGATTACCCACACCGGGATCGACGATGGCCAACACAACAGCATCAGTGGAAACAAAATTAATCAGGGATGCTAGTAAATATGATGCCGCACGGGGATTAAAAACAGGCGCATCATGTTGAAGATCAATAATCGTCGCTACGCTATTGGTTTGATAAATCGCGGTCTTGAGTTGGCCAACATAGCTTGCCCGCCAGCCGTAGTCAGTAAACAGCAAGATCATTCCTGGCCCCGGTTGTGGTTACGGACGACCGAAACGGTAGCTGTAACTAAGTGAATACATGTCCACATCACCGCCGCCAAGATTGCTATAACGTTCCCATTCACCCCGGATTGCGTTGCGATAGTCAAAGTTATATTTTAAACCAAGGCCGTACGTCAATTCATTGCCATTTTCACTGACGTTAATACTCGTGCCCGTGTTAGTCGTGGAAACGTCCAGTTGATAGTAATAGATCCCACCCTTGGCAACCAGACGTATATTCTTAGTGATAGGGACGAAGGCAACTAGATTCAGAGCCGTGGCATGTTGCTGAATCTGGCTATTAGCAAAATTGCCGAGGTAGGCATAAGATACTTCAAACCCACTAAAGGTATTATAGGCAAGGCCACCGAATATTTTTCCCGAGGCCACCGTCTCATTATAGAACTTGTCCAGTATTTCATCCTTACTGGTACCCACGCCAGCACCAATATAGGTGTTAAGATTTCTAACTCTCTCGGCTGCATTAGCCATAGAAGCAAACAGTATCAATGCCAAAATCCATCCAGATGTCTTCATCTCCCTTTCCCCTTATTCTAATTCTATAAAAAACCAGACAACGCTTAATTCAATGTCCTCAAGTCTAGTGTGTTCAATACCCGGAGACAACTAAAAATCCGGCTTGCCCACCCAAATCACGGGTGGTGACTAAAATCCACGCGCCAGGTATGACTTTAGTCATGCAAAACATACTGGCAAAAAAAACCGGGCATAAGCCCGGTTCGTTTTAACTGTTGGTAGCTATCAGGCAGATGCTGCCTCACTGATACCTTCATCCACTTCCTCAGCAACAATAGGTCGATCAACCAATTCTACATAGGCCATCGGTGCATTGTCACCGGTACGAAAACCGCATTTAAGCACGCGAACATAACCACCGGGACGCTCTTTGTAGCGTGGTCCCAATTCTTCAAACAACTTGGTGACAATTTCACGATCACGCAGACGGGAAAAGGCCAGTCGACGATTGGCAACACTATCTTCTTTAGCCAGGGTAATCAGAGGCTCCGCCTTGCCGCGCAATTCCTTGGCCTTGGCCAGCGTTGTGCGAATCAGTTCGTGCTCAAAAAGAGACGCCGACATATTGCGGAACATCGCCTTGCGGTGACTGCTGTTACGATTAAATTTACGACCACTTTTACGGTGACGCATGGTTCTTTACCTTATAAATGCTGTATTAACTAAACTTAAAACTAGCGTGAATAATATTCTCGCTAAATTCATTAACTGTCCTGTTTTTCCTGCAAACTGGCGGGTGGCCAATTTTCAAGACGCATACCCAATGACAAACCACGGGTAGCCAGTACATCCTTGATTTCAGTCAGCGACTTCTTGCCAAGGTTGGGTGTTTTCAACAACTCAACTTCGGTACGCTGAATAAGATCACCAATATGGAAAATCTGTTCGGCTTTAAGACAGTTGGCAGAACGCACCGTCAATTCCAGATCATCCACTGGACGTAGCAGAACAGGATCAATATCAGGTTCCTGCTCTTCCGGTTCAGCTTCTTCACGACCGCGCAGATCAACAAAGGCATACAGTTGTTCCTGCAAAATGGTCGCTGCGTTACGAATCGCCTGTTCTGGATCAATAGTCCCGTTAGTTTCAAGCTCAATGATCAATTTATCCAGATCAGTGCGCTGTTCAACGCGGGCGCTATCAACATTGTAGGCAACCCGATGGATGGGGCTAAAGCTCGCATCCAGTTGCAACCTGCCAATGGGACGATCTTCTGATTCATCCGTCGCTCGTGCAGTGGCAGGAACATAGCCCCGGCCTCTGACAACTTTCAATGTCATATTAAGTTCGCCAGCTTCGGTCAGGTTGGCAATAATATGTTCAGGGTTGATAAGCTCAACATTATGATCAAGCATAATATCAGCCGCAGTCACAACCCCGGGGCCTTTCTTGTTCAGGGTTAATTTCGCTTCTGACTCGCCTTCCATGCGCATGGCAACGCCTTTGAGGTTCAGGAGTATATCAATGACATCTTCCTGTACACCTTCTACCGTTGTGTACTCATGCAGCACACCTTCAATTTCCGCCTCAACAATGGCGGCACCATCCATAGATGATAACAGTATCCGGCGTAAAGCATTTCCCAGCGTGTGTCCAAAACCGCGTTCCAGTGGCTCCAGCGTTATCTTCGCATGAGTTGAATCCGCTTGTTGAACATCAACAATCCGAGGTGTTAAAAATTCTGCTACAGAACCCTGCATGAATTAGCCTCTTAAATTTAAATCGATCAAAAGTGAGTATTAAATGAGTTCCCAACAGGAAATCAAATATATAAATTACTTGGAATACAGTTCCACAACCAGATGCTCGTTAATGTCTGACGGCAGATCACTGCGATCAGGAACATTCTTGAAAATGCCTTCAAAAGCACCCGCATTCACATCCAGCCATTCAACAATGCCTCGCTGCTGGGCAGCATCAAGCGCACCTTTAATGCGCAACTGACTTTTTCCAGCTTCAGCAATTGTAATGACATCACCCGCCTTAATTTGTGCGGAAGGAATATTCATTTTGTTACCGTTTACCATAATTGCATTATGACGAACTAGCTGGCGGGCTTCTGAACGAGAAGCACCAAAGCCCATGCGATAAACAATATTATCCAGACGAGATTCGAGCAACTGTAACAGGTTTTCACCGGTTGAGCCTTTCAGACGATCTGCATCCTTATAATAGGCGCGGAACTGTTTTTCCAGCACGCCATAAATGCGACGTAATTTCTGCTTTTCACGCAGCTGGCTGGCATAGTCCGATGCACGGCTACGACGTTGGCCATGTTGACCAGGAGGAAAGGCGCGGTTTTCCATTGCGCATTTTCCGCTGTAGCACTTTTCACCCTTAATAAACAGTTTCTCACCTTCACGGCGACACTGTCTGCATTTTGATCCAATATACTTAGCCACAATAATTCTCCCGCTTACACACGACGTTTTTTGGGTGGACGACAACCATTATGTGGAATAGGTGTCACGTCGGAAATATTGGTGATTTTAAAACCCTTACCATTCAGCGCACGTACAGCTGACTCACGACCTGGACCCGGTCCTTTGACACAGACTTCCAGATTCTTCATACCAAACTCTTTTGCCAGCGCGCCAACACGTTCGGCCGCAACCTGCGCAGCAAAGGGGGTGCTTTTGCGTGAACCACGGAAGCCGGAACCACCTGCGGTTGCCCAGCAGAGCGCATTACCCTGACGATCAGTAATGGTCACAATCGTGTTATTGAATGATGCGTGTATATGCGCGATGCCATCGGCAATGTCGCGTTTAATTTTCTTACGTGTACGTCCTGACTTGGCTGCCATGTTTTAAACCTGAATTGTGCTTAACGTTTAATGGGTTTACGCGGACCCTTGCGGGTACGTGCGTTGGTGCGGGTACGCTGACCACGAAGAGGCAGACCACGGCGATGACGAATACCGCGATAGCTACCTAAATCCATGAGGCGTTTAATATTCATTGAAACTTCGCGGCGCAGATCACCTTCAACGGTAAACTTTGCCACTTCTGTACGCAGAGATTCGACATCAACTTCAGCCAGCTCGCCAACCTTGGAGCTGGGATTGACACCAGCATCGGTGCAAAGCTGTTTTGCGCGTGTACGCCCGATGCCGTAAATAGCCGTCAGGGCAATTTCTGCATGTTTGTTGTCGGGTATGTTAATACCAGCTATACGGGCCATCTAGCCACTCCTAAAATTACTTTTTAAGTCGAAAATTCTTGTGCGGGACACGCGAAAACGCGCAATTCTACGCGCAAATACCGCCCCGTGCAAGCCTGCTCGGGTAATCTATACCCGGAAACTAACCTTTACTGCAATATTAGCCCTGACGCTGCTTATGGCGCGGGTCTGTACAAATTACGCGAACGACACCTTTGCGTTTAATGACTTTACAGTTACGGCACAACTTCTTAACCGATGCACGTACTTTCATTGTTTCTCTCCAAACTAAAATTTATATTCAAACTAACCTAGCAGTCCACCGCCTGACCCACCCAGGTTAGACTTTTTCATCAGGCCTTCATACTGGTGAGACATCATGTGCGCCTGAACCTGGGCCATAAAATCCATCACCACGACTACAATAATCAGCAGTGAAGTGCCGCCGAAATAAAACGGGACATTCCAGTAAACAATCAAAAACTCAGGCAATAAACAAACTGCCGTAATATAGGCCGCACCGACCAGGGTCAGACGTCCTAAAATAGTATCGATATACTTCGCGGTCTGCTCACCAGGGCGAATTCCCGGCACAAAAGCGCCGGATCGTTTCAAGTTATCGGCTGTTTCCTTCGGATTGAACATCAATGCCGTATAGAAAAAACAGAAAAATATAATCGCCAACGCATACAACAATACATACAGCGGTTGCCCCGGTGACAATAGCGTCGCCACATCCTGCAACCAGCTCATGGAACCTTCAGAACTGCCAAACCAGCCGGCTATCGTCGCGGGAAACAAAATAATACTGGACGCGAAAATAGGGGGTATCACGCCTGCCATATTAATTTTCAGCGGCAAATGGCTGGACTGCGCCGCATACATCTTGCGACCCTGCTGGCGCTTGGCGTAATTAACCGTAATCCGCCGCTGACCCCGTTCCATGAAGATTACAAAGGCCGTTACCGCCAGAGCCAACATAAACAGCACCAGAATAAATCCGTAACTCAACTCACCCGTGCGTCCCAGTTCTAATGTTCCAGCAATGGCCGAAGGCAGACCGGCAACAATGCCGCCGAAGATAATCATCGAGATGCCATTGCCAATACCACGTTCGGTAATTTGCTCACCCAGCCACATCAAAAACATGGTGCCGGTTACCAGGGTCACAACCGTCGTCAGATAAAAAGTATTGTGATCAATAATCACCAAGCCATCCTGACGGGAAAGCGCCACCGCCACACCTAACGCCTGAAAAGTAGCCAGACCTAAGGTAGCAAAGCGGGTGTACTGAGTAATTTTGCGCTTGCCTGCCGCGCCTTCTTTACTCAGTTGCTCTAGCTTGGGATGCACCTTGGTCAGCAGCTGAATAATAATCGACGCTGAAATGTAGGGCATAATGCCCAGTGCAAATAAAGATAGTCGGGATAACGCGCCACCAGAGAACATGTTAAACATGGCCATGATGGTGCCGCTTTGTTGTTCAAATAAGCGCGCAAGTGTATCTGGGTCAATTCCGGGAACGGTAATGAAGGATCCGACACGGAAGACCAGCAAGGCACCCAGTACAAACAGAATGCGTTGCTTTAGTTCAGTAAATTTTCCGCCCGCAACCGCGTCCGGTGTCCCTGCGCGTTTGCCAGCCATAATTTACTCTTCTACCTTTCCGCCAGCTGCTTCAATCGCTTCGCCTGCGCCTTTACTGACGCGAATACCTTTCAGGGTCACTGCTTTTTCGATTTTACCCGAAACCATCACCTTGACATGCAATACGCTCTTATTAACCAGGTTGGCCTTTTTAAGAACCTCCAGATCAATCACATCAGCGTCAAGCGTATTTAATTCATGCAAGCGGATTTCATCGGTCACACGACCCACGCGGGAACTGAAACCGACTTTCGGTACACGACGCTGCAAGGGCATCTGTCCACCTTCGAAACCGACTTTATGATAACCACCGGAACGTGACTTCTGACCTTTGTGGCCACGACCACAGGTTTTGCCATAGCCCGAGCCAATGCCCCGGCCAACACGTTTACGGTTTTGTTTCGCACCCTCAGCAGGTTTTAATGTATTCAAATACATGCTTAATTCTCTCCTACAACCTTGACCATGTAGTGGACTCTATTGATCATGCCACGCGTACAGGGTGTATCTTCAACTTCAACAACATGATTTATGCGACGCAAACCTAAACCGGTAACACAGGCTTTGTGAGAAGCCAGTCTTCCGTGGATGCTGCGAACCAGCGTTACTTTTATTTTGTCTTTTTCTGCCATGACTTTATTCCAGGATATCTTCAACCGATTTACCGCGCTTTGCGGCAACACTGTCAGGCGAAGACATATTGCTTAAACCTTCAATTGTTGCGCGTACCACGTTAATAGGATTATTTGTGCCAATACATTTTGCTAGCACGTTGCGCACACCCACTACGTCGAATACAGCACGCATTGGACCACCGGCAATAACACCCGTACCATCTGATGCAGGCTGCATATAGACTTTGGCTGCACCCACTTCTGAGGTAATGGGATATTGTAGCGTGCCTTCCTTCAACGCCACTTTACGCATATTTTTGCGTGCGTTTTCCATTGCCTTTTGAATAGCAATCGGCACTTCGCGTGCTTTGCCGCGACCATAACCGACATTGCCATTGCCATCACCCACAACAGTCAGTGCAGAGAAACCGAAAACTCGGCCACCCTTCACAACCTTGGCGACACGACGAATACCAACCAGACGCTCCTGCAAGCCGTCGCTATTCTGTTCTTTATCAAATCCAGCCATTATATTTAACCTATATCCAGTTTATATCTGGGTTTAAATTTTCAAACCAGCTTCGCGCGCAGCATCAGCCAACGCCTTTACCCGGCCATGATATCTGAAGCCAGAACGATCAAAGGCAACGGACTCAATACCCGCAGACTTTGCCTTGTCGGCAATCGCCTTACCTACAACGGCAGCGGCTTCAGCATTGCCGGTATATTTAACCGTTGATTTAATATCTGACTGCACGGTCGAAGCGCAGGCAATAACATCATTGCCATTGACCGAGATGATCTGCGCATAAATATGTTTCGACGTGCGAAAAATACTCAGGCGTGGCACTGCCAACTCACGAATTTTGGCGCGAGTCCGGCGTGCGCGACGTAAACGACTATTCTTTTTATCCATTGACTTATACCTGCCTTACTTCTTCTTCGCTTCTTTGCGAACAATATGTTCATCCGCATACTTCACACCTTTGCCTTTATAAGGCTCGGGTGGACGGAATGCACGAATTTCTGCTGCGGCCTGACCGACGCGTTGCTTATCGATACCTTTAAGAATAACTTCGGTCTGGCTTGGCGTTTCTACACTGACACCTTCAGGCAACTCATAATTAATCGGATGAGAAAATCCCAGGGTCAGGTTCAGCTTATTGCCCTGAGCCTGCGCACGATAACCCACACCGACCAGTTCCAGCTTCTTTTCAAAACCGTTGGTAACACCAACAACCATGTTATTGATCAACGCCCGCGCGGTTCCGCCCTGAGCGATAGCGCCACTCTGGTTCTCTTTCGGTGCCAGCGTTACTACGTTATCCGCAGTAGAAACCTCGACCGAAGCATGCACAGTATGATCCAGTGAACCTTTAGCACCTTTTACGGTGACGGTCTGTTCTTTAATTGTGACTTCAACGCCCTTGGGCACTGTAATCGGATTTAATCTTGCCATTATCTGCTTACCCTTTTACTGTACGTAACACAGCACTTCGCCGCCGCGGCCTGCTTTACGTGCAGCACGGTCAGTCATCAAACCACTTGAAGTTGAAATGATTGCGATACCCAAACCGGCCATAACCTTGGGCAGCTCATCTTTTCCCTTGTAAATACGTAAACCAGGACGGCTGACGCGCTTAATCTTGTCGATTACCGCCGTGCCATTGTAATACTTCAACTCAACCGTCAGCAGTGGCTTGCCGTTATTCTCCGATTTAGAGCTATCGGTAATATAGCCTTCGCTTTCCAGCAACACGGCAACCGCCTGTTTCTGTTTGGAATAAGGCATGGTGACATTTTCCTTACCGGCGCTCAGCGCATTCCGGATTCGGGTCAGCATGTCTGCAATAGGATCTGTCATACTCATAATTTATTATCTCCTGCCAATTACCAGCTAGCCTTACGCAGACCCGGCACATCGCCGCGCATGGTGGCTTCGCGCAGTTTATTGCGGCAAAGACCAAATTTACGATAAACCGCATGTGGCCGACCGGTTATACGGCAACGGCGTTGCATACGAACCGGACTGGCATTACGCGGCAATTTCTGTAACTGCAGCTGAGCCTCGAAGCGTTCTTCGTAAGCAAGCTCCGAATCTTTGATCATGGCCTTCAATTCTTTACGCCGTTGATCATATTTTTCAACTGTTTTCGCGCGTTTCACTTCACGTGCTTTCATACTGGACTTGGCCATCTTACTCTCCTGCGCCTTTTGCCATCTTCAGAGGGAGGTTGAATGCAGCTAATAACGCACGCCCTTCCTCATCGGTTTTTGCAGTCGTGGTAATTGTGATATCCATGCCACGCAATGCGTCAATTTTGTCATAATCAATTTCAGGGAAAATAATCTGCTCACGCACACCCATACTGTAATTACCACGGCCATCGAATGACTTTGCATTCAGCCCACGGAAATCACGAATACGCGGAATAGCGATATTAATCAGACGATCCAGAAATTCATACATCCGTTCGCGACGTAAGGTGACCTTGCAACCAATCGGCCAGTCCTCACGCACTTTAAAACCAGCAATAGATCTGCGAGCCTTGGTAATGATGGGTTTCTGTCCGGCTATGGTAGCCATATCCGAAACCGCATGCTCCAGGACTTTTTTGTCCGTTAACGCTTCACCCACACCCATATTCAGGGTGATTTTGGTAATCCGTGGAACTTCCATTACACTTTTGTAGGCAAACTCCTGTTTGAGTTTATCTACAACTGTATCTTTATAAAAACCTTGCAAACGTGCCATTATCTATAACCTGAATGATCTATACCAATATAATATTGGTTTAATATTTATTAAACGTCGAGCACTTCGCCATTTGACTTGAAGTAACGCACCTTGCGGCCATCCTCAAGAAACTTGAAACCAAGCCTGTCCGCCTTACCCGTTGAAGGATTAAAAATAGCGACATTGGAAACTGCCAGAGGCATTTCCTTCTCAATAATCCCGCCAGGGACACCAGCAGCAGGATTCGGCTTCTGGTGCTTTTTAACTACATTTACATTTTCAACAAAAATACGAGCATTCTCAGTTACCACACGGGTGACCGTGCCGCGTTTGCCCTTATCCTTGCCTGCGATGACAATCACATCATCACCTTTTTTAATCTTGTTCATGGCGTTCTCTACCTTGTGTCACTATTTTCAGACTGCCCGCTTCCAGGCACTTCTGGTTCAGAGTACTTCTGGTGCCAGTGAAATAATTTTCATGAAATTTTCGTTACGTAATTCACGCGTAACCGGCCCAAAAATACGCGTACCGATAGGCTGCAATTGTGCATTCAGCAATACTGCCGCATTCGTATCAAAGCGAATAACTGAACCATTTGGACGACGCACACCTTTACGGGTACGGACAACCACGGCATTAAATACTTCGCCCTTCTTGGCCTTGCCGCGTGGAATCGCTTCTTTTACGCTGACCTTGATCACATCACCAATTCTTGCGTAACGACGTTTTGAACCGCCCAATACTTTAATACACTGTACTCGACGCGCACCGCTGTTATCGGCGACTTCAAGTGTTGTTTGCATCTGAATCATAAGTGACTCCGCTAAATCCTGTAATATTTACTATAAATGCTAATGCGCTTTAAATGGTCGGTGCTCGTTCAACAATCGTTTCCAGTTTCCAACATTTATTTTTGGAAATAGGACGACAGGAACTAACGGTTACCAGATCACCTTCATTGCATTCATTCTCTGCATCATGTGCAAACAACTTGCTTGAACGTTTAATGTATTTGCCGTAAACAGCATGTTTAACTTTACGTTCAACTAGCACAGTAATTGATTTGTCCATCTTGTTACTGACGACGCGACCCGTCACTGTGCGCTGAACTTTTGCTTCTTCACTCATTCTGCTTTACCTGATTTTTCGGTCAGTACGGTTTTAAGGCGCGCGATATTTCGGCGCACAGTTTTCATCTGATGTGGCTTACTCATTTGCCCGGTTGCCTGTTGCATGCGCAGGTTGAACTGTTCACGCGTCAAACTCAGCAATTCCGCATTCAGTTCGTCGGCTGTTTTCTCACGTAATTCTGTTGCATTCATTAGAGCACCGTCCGGCTAACAAAGGTGGTTTTAAGTGGCAACTTGGCAGCCGCCAAACGGAAGGCTTCACGTGCAATTTCTTCTGACACACCTTCCATTTCATAGAGCATACGACCCGGCTGAATCTGGGCTACCCAGTATTCAACATTACCCTTACCTTTACCCTGACGAACTTCCAGAGGCTTCTTGGAAATAGGCTTGTCGGGGAAAATCCGAATCCAGATTTTACCGCCACGCTTAATATGACGCGTCATTGCTCGACGTGCGGCTTCAATCTGACGCGCGGTAATTCTTCCACGAGCCGTTGATTTTAAACCAAACTCACCAAAGCTCACTTTGTTGGCGCGATTGGCAAGGCCGCGGTTACGACCCTTCATTTGTTTACGAAATTTAGTTCGTTTTGGCTGCAGCATGACTCAGACTCCTTTAACCGGCGGCAGCCTTCGCGGATTCAGTTTCGGCTTCTTCTTTAGCACCGATAACTTCACCCTTGAAGATCCAGACCTTCACACCGATGATGCCATAAGTTGTTTTTGCTTCGGCAACACCATAATCAATATCCGCACGCAGGGTATGCAAGGGCACCCGGCCTTCACGATACCATTCAGTACGGGCAATTTCTGCACCATTCAAACGCCCGGCAACGTTAATACGAATGCCTTGTGCGCCCAGACGCATGCTGTTCTGCACCGCGCGTTTCATCGCCCGACGGAACATAATTCGACGTTCCAGCTGCTGCGCAACACTTTCAGCAACCAGGGTTGCATCGAGTTCAGGCTTGCGAATTTCTTCAATGTTCATGCGCACCTGTGCCAGATTCATGATCTTGGTGACTTCATTGCGCAGGCGCTCGATATCTTCACCTTTCTTACCAATGACCAGCCCAGGACGCGCGGTATGAATAGCGATACTGGCGCTACCCGCTGTGCGTTCAATCTGAATGCGGCTAACCGATGCATGTGCAAGCTTCTTTTTAATGAAGGCACGTACTTCAAGATCGGTGTTCAACATATCCGGGTAGTCCTTCGAATTGGCGTACCACTTTGAAGTCCAGTCCTTGACGATGCCAAGGC
>CAZIJT010000047.1:0-16830 GCA_964539595.1 uncultured Thiohalophilus sp.
CTGCGCGGGAATCAAGTTTGTATTCCGCGTTATCGATAGCGAGTTGCCGTTTATCCGTATCAATTGCCATATGAATAATACGTTATTTTTTATTTGTTTAGTTTGAGAATCATGTTTTGGTGGGCAATGCCTGCATCCATAAATACCTTATCATCGGCGCTAAAGCCATAGCGTGCATAAAAGCCAATGGCCGTGGTTTGGGCGGCAAGAAAAACCTGCATTAGTTTGTGTTCACGGGCGATATCCAGAATGTGCATGAGCAACTGGCTGCCGATGCCCTGATTGCGCCATTCACTGAGAACGGCCATACGTCCAATATGGCCATCTTTCAACATACGTACGGTGCCAATGGGCTGTTGTTCGGCGCTAAGGGCTAATAGATGAATGGCATCCTGATCCAGCCCGTCCCATTCAAGTGCAGGTGGTACATTCTGTTCTTTGATGAAGACCTGTTCGCGAATATAGCAGAGCTCTGTAACGCCGCGAGCAAAGGTAAGCTGTTTTATTTTGATGTCGTCCATGTGTCATCAGAAAATTCAAGTTTGGCGTGGTTATACAGGGCGCAGAATAGTTCGATAAAAACCTGATCATCCAGCCAGGATTTCAGCATCTCCAGTTTAAGATGGCGATGATTACAGATCAGCTGGGCAATGTAGATCCAGTTGGCAAGCAGATCATATTCTTCACCATCAATGTACAAATAGACATGTTCGTCCTTCTGAATAAAGGCGAAGCGGGAGTATTCACTGCGCAGCAGTCCACCGGCCTGTTCAAGCTGCGTGCGAAATTCTGCCGGGCTTAAACTGGGACTACGATGTTCCAGCAGCTCGCCATGTCGAGGTTCGGTAATGTAGCGGCCAAACCAGCGATCCGTGCGCTGAGTGTTGCTCAAGGCCTGCTGTAGAATGTCGTGAACATGGGTTAATGTTCGCGCTGTAATTTCGCCCGGGTTTTTCTGAATTTGTAAATTTTCATCCGCATAGCGGAGACTGTCATCCAGCTCAGGAACTAGATCATCGATGTAACTGCTCAGGATTTCCGCATGACTGGGTGCGCGAAAGCCAATGGAAAAGGTCATGCACTCATCAAGGGCAATACCATAATGTGCTACGCCCGGCGGCAGGTAGAGCATATCCCCCGGCTCCAGGATCCATTCTTCACTGGCCTTGAAATCTTGCATAATTTTAAGTTCAGTATCCGTGCGCAGATTGTCAGTGCCAACGGGATCCGGGTTGATCATCCAACGACGACGCCCCAGCCCCTGTAATAGAAAAACATCGTATTGATCAGTATGCGGTCCCACTGAACCCTGCACGGGTGAATAGCTGACCATGACATCATCGTTACGCCAGTGGGGGATAAAGTTAAAGCTGTTTCTAAGCATTGCCAGTTCCGGGACATAGCGGTTAGCTTCCTGTATTAACAGGCTCCAGTGGGTTTCTGGCAGATGACTAAAACGAGTCTCGTTAAACGGGCCGCGTTCCAGCGTCCAGGGAGCCGGGCCGTCTTTTTCCAGAATCAGGCGGGATTCAACGTCCTCTTCACAGGCCAGTCCGGCGAACTCATCCGGGCTGATGGGGGTAGAAAAATTGGCAAAGGCCTGGCGGATTAGCAGCGGTTTTTTGTGCCAGTATTCATTCAGAAACTGTTGTTCCGTGAGCGCACCTAAGGGGCTGGTTTTCCTGAAGGAATGATGGCTGATCGGATTGTTTCGTTTTTTGGATTTCTGCAACATCTACAAGGCGACCTGTCGGTTATGGGTGGCAATAACGTACTCTCGTCACCACTGAGTTTAGTGTCAATTGGCAGCGGTGGCGGCCAAAATGACGCTACTAAACTATCGGTTCTTTTAGTGTGGATCTTTAGGAGTTATAGAAGGCGAGGGCAGAGAATCTGACAGGACTCAGATCTCGTTAGCCTGTGCTACGGCATTGCCGATATAAGCGGCTGGGGTCAGCGCCAGTAGTTGCTGTTTTGCGGCCTCGGGCATATCCAGTGTTTTAACGAATGCCTGTAGGGCGGCGGCATCGATACGCTGGCCTCGGGTGAGTTCCTTGAGTTTTTCATAGGGTTTTTCAATGCCATAGCGGCGCATTACAGTTTGTATCGGTTCGGCCAGTACTTCCCAGTTCGCGTCCAGGAGAGCCGCCAGGCGGGCTTCGTTGATTTCCAGCTTGTTGATGCCACGCAGGGTAGACTGCCAGGCGATCAGAGAATGGGCGATACCCACGCCAAGATTGCGTAGCACAGTGGAATCGGTCAAATCACGCTGCATGCGGGAGATGGGTAATTTTGCGGCCAGATGAGCAAATAGGGCATTTGCCAGCCCCAGGTTACCTTCGGAATTCTCAAAGTCGATGGGGTTGACCTTGTGCGGCATGGTGGAGGAGCCGACTTCGCCAGCAATAGTTTTTTGCTTGAAATAACCCATGGAAATATAGGTCCAGATGTCGCGGTTGAAATCTAGCAAAATGGTGTTGAAACGCGCCAGCGCATCGAACAGTTCGGCAATATAGTCATGGGGTTCAATCTGGATGGTGTAGGGATTCCAGCTGAGTCCCAGCGAGGTGACAAAATCACGAGCAAAGGCGGGCCAGTCGATTTCCGGGTAGGCGCTCAGGTGGGCGTTGTAATTGCCGACCGCACCATTGGTTTTGCCCAGCATCTCAACCTCGGCGATTTGCTGGCGCTGGCGTTGTAGGCGGGCAACCACATTAGCCATTTCCTTACCAATAGTGCTGGGTGAGGCAGGCTGGCCGTGAGTGTGGGCGAGCATGGGAATGGCGGCATAGTCGTGCGCCATTTTGCGGATGCTGCCGATGATTTCATCGAGCTGCTCCAGGATAATCTGATTGCGCGCTTCGGTGAGCATCAGGGCATGGGACAGGTTATTGATATCCTCGGAGGTGCAGGCGAAATGAATAAATTCGCTAACCTTTTCCAACTCATCATTGCCCGCTATTTTTTCCTTGAGGAAATATTCCACGGCTTTAACGTCGTGATTGGTGCTGCGCTCGATATTCTTAACGCGTTGTGCGTCTTCGAGTGAAAATTGATCGACAATATTATCCAATAGGGATTTAGCGTGTGGGGAAAATGCGGGAACTTCGCTGATTTGCGCTGAACCGGCAAGATGTTGCAGCCAGCGAACTTCAACCAGAACGCGGTGGCGAATCAGGCCAAACTCACTAAAAATTGGGCGTAATGTTTCAGTTTTACTACCGTAGCGACCATCAATAGGGGATACTGCACTCAGACTGTTTAGTTCCATAGATTTCGTTTCCGGAAAATTAATAATAATATTGTGGAGAAGACGTGTGGCACGTCCAGCATCATACACCATACGTTTTCATCCCGTCATATGCGGACTGTGTATTTAACTAACGACTATGATTTTATTATTTTTATTCTGAAGTATCAGCAGGGCAATATTTTAAAATAAAGCCCCCTAAAATAATATGAGAGCTTCGTGCAACGCTCTCAATATAAATATGTGGCAGGCGTGTTTTCCTGACAGAACATGGGGTAACAATAGCGTTGAGTAAGTGGGGTTTATCGTTTCTTTTTTCTGTTTTTTCTGTGCTATCCAGCCCGGCATTTTCAGCCTCAGAAGCTGATCTGCCTGAGTCTGGAATAGAGCAGGAATCTGCGCAGGTTGTGGAAGAGGCCGAAGTAGGCACTCATGCAGATAGTGACGCTGACGCTTCACAGGCGGCATTAGAGCCTGAAGTCTCGGCAGAGCCTGTCACGGAATCAGCCCAGCCTGACACAGAACAGGCAGCGGCTGAGACTGCCACCGAAGAAACTGAAGCTATCATCGAGGAAACACAGTTGAATGCGGCTGCAGCCATTGTGGCAGATCTGCCAGCTGTTGAATCGACGGCAGAACCTCTCTCCGACAGTACGGCCACGGGCATTCAAAAAGCCGAAGAAAACGCGCCAGTAGTGACCGATAGCAATTTAAATGAAGTCCCCCAGACTAGTGAGTCTGCCTCGCTTAAGACTATGCCAGCAAGCCCGCCGAAAGAGCTGCAAGTGGAGTTTTTTGTGGGGGCGTCGTTGATGAATTTTGGCTATACCGAGTTTGCTGAAGATGGTGCCTGGTTAGATGAAGAAAATGGCGTATTGCCCGGCTTGTTAATTGGGGGCAGCTTGCACTGGTCCAGGCTATACGCATCACTGGCGATGAATTACCATTTTGGTGAAGTGGATTATCAGGGACATACCCAGTCGGTGAACCCTGCCCTGTCAGGCTTGCCCATTAGCAGTATCTCAGATGCAGATATCTTTGACACCACAGCGATAGCCGGTTACCAGTTTTCCTCAGTCTCGGTGTACGGTGGCGTTGGTTATTATTTCTGGCGACGAAACATTCGTCCAACGGTTACCGATAGTGGCTTATCGGTGGCTGGGGTGCTGGAATTTTATTCATGGAGCTACGCGTTGCTGGGTGTGAAAACTGAACTGTGGCGAAACTGGACGTCTCATATTGAGCTGGATCTGCGTGCAACACGCATGTTGCAGGCTAATATGGAAGTGGATTTTCTTGGCTTTGGTGGTTATGACAATGCCAGGCTGAACCTGGGTGAAGACTGGGGCTTGCGCCTGGCCGTACCCTGGACATTCCCGTTTTCAGAAAATAATTCCAGTATTGTTATCGAACCCTTCTACACGCGCTGGGATTTGAAACGTAGCAGTGTTACTGAATTGACGGCAGGGGGCGTGGCGACGGGATCAGGGGTCGTGGAGCCACGTAGCGAAACACGCAATTTTGGTATTTCGATATATTTTCGTTACTTAATGTAGAGAAGGACTGCTCTCAGTTTCCTCGGTGAGCAGGACACGCAGCATGCGCAGCATTTCTGGTGAATAATTGGAAAATTTAAGCGCCAGTCCACCTTCATCAATACGAATAATTTTTGAAGGAAAGGTTACGGTCTGATCACCATTGCTCAGAGAAACGCTAATAGCACGCTGGTTGTTAAGATTGATTCCGGGGGCAACGTTAAGGTACATCCCGCCCATGCCGATGTTGTCGGTCTTGCCACTAACTAGCGTTTCAGTTGAATTAATCATGGCGTTAAGTTGAACCTGTCTGCGTTCATTCCAGCGCTTTTCCATCCTCTTTCTCCTTAAAAAAATAAAATCAATCAAGCTAAATTTTCAAGCTTATTATTTTATAGACGGTTATTCGTTATTGATCAAAATAGTGTCACATTTAGATTAATTCCGTTCGTCCTGAGCGTGTCGAAGGGACTCACCACGAATGGGGGGAGTTAATCAGAGCTTCCTTAAACAGATGCGAGAACAAACCAGCGTGGTCATTATTTTGTTTGATCAATAATGCAGGATTGCTGTTGGAGTGTATCTAAGGGATTACCCTAGAAATGAGGCCAGGGAGGCGGGTATTTGAAACATGCGGGACTGACGTTAAATAACATAAAATAAGCGGTTATAGTCTCGCTATCGGGGATATCTGAATTCCGGGTAAGCGCCTGGCGCTTACCCGGAATACTCAAATAACCCTGTTACGTTTATAGCTGAATTTTTGCTTAGACTATTCTTCTCTATAAATGATGCCAGGATTAATCAGCAGTTCATTTTTGCTAAGTTGGTTCAGTGGACAACCTTCTGTATCACAGTCAGCAAGCCGATCATAGACATAACGATGGCCTTCACTTTCAATAGATTCGTAGATGGGTTTGCCAAGATGTGAACCAATTGGGCGGCCGTATGCGGTGTTTTCCATTGTTGTCTCCTGCTAGTTTTTGTCTGGGTTATTTTAGTTGTGCTTCTTTGTCTCCCAACGCTATCGGCGCATAAAATAGCAACTTTAGAAAATTAGGGGTAGTCAATAAAAAGTGTGAGCATGCATGCATTTTTGCCCAAAAACTGTCAGAATTAACCAGTCTCGGTGTGGCTTTTGCTTACTGTGCTATACCTGAATGGCGTGTGTTCTTATTCCTATTAAACAGGGTTTACGGGCGCATGCAGTATAAAAAATTTTAATTGTTTCAGTGTGTTACGGATACTTATGAAAAAAATAATTCTATTTTTGTCGCTTCTGTTGTTATTGCCCGCCTGCACAACCATTCCGGCTGACACAAGTTTGTTCGAAATTAAATATACCGAGTTGATGAAAAATGCTAATTCAGATACACCGGCAATTGATATCGAGCAGTTCAAGACGTTGCTGGATATGGCGTCTAGTGATAAAGAGCAGATGCAGGCCGAATTAGCGTTGGGCTATGCCTATTATAAAGATCAACAATTTGAGCTGAGTGTTGAGTATCTTGAAGCTTTCATTATCAATCATCCGTCCTATCCGCATCTGGATTACGTATTGTACCTACGCGCACTGAGCACCAAGGCTCAGGGTAAGCTGGAATTTTCTGAAGCGATTAGTAATATTGCCTCGAATGCACATTATCCGGAGAAACTACGTCTCTCCTATACCTATTTTGTTGATTTGATAACCCGCTATCCGAAGAGCGAGTATTCGGCACAGGCGCTAAATTTCATGAAAAACATTCGCACTAATCTTGCCGCGTATGAGATGTTTATTGCGCGCTATGAACTGGTGGAAGGGCGGCATAGTGAAGTTATTCGACGCAGCAAGTATGTGCAGGAGTTTTATAAGGATACACCGGTGATTGATGAGGCCTATGAACTACAGGCTAAATCCTACCGCGCGCAGGGCAAGATCAAGAAAGCCGAAGAAGTTGAACGTCAACAAAGGCAGCTTGAGTATTCATCGGGTAATAGCTAAGGTTGCGTTTGAATAGTCCCTGCAACTTACCGGTTTCTGGTGTCCGGTTATGTTGAGTGAGGATTCATTTGTTCGGGACGCAGCGTTGGCGTGAAATACTTGTCAGCATCATCTTCATCGACGCTTTTCTCATTAGCGTCAACCAGCGGCAATTCATAATCTACCCAGCCTCGCAGGCCAGTCTTGAGTGAGACGGCATTTTTGTAGCCCATTTGTTTCATTACTTCTGCCGCGAAAATGCTGCGATTGCCTGAACGGCAGATCACAACAATTTCTTTTTCACGCGCTTCGACCAACTCAGGAACCGTTTCCTCAAAGTCATATTCACAGGCATTCTCCAGTATGCCGCGTGGCACGTTGAGTGAATCTTTGACGTGCATGGCATCAAATTCATAAGGCTCGCGGATATCGAGTAGCAAGGGAGGGTTACCTTTTTTCTCGTCAAGATCCCAGGGGAAAATTTCATCGATATTTTTAGCGCTCTCGGCGACTAGCTGAGTAAATGTTTTCATCACGACCTTCTGTAAATATTAATCTCTTTGGGTGTAATTCCCCGCAGCTTGCTGCGAAGTTCTATTGTAGGTGCGGCTTCAGCCGCACATGTTCGCCTCATGGTGCCCGCAGGGTAGAAGGCGAACCTACATACGTGGATACCCCGTCCGCTGGCGGCAGGGTGATTCATTGTGAGGCTAAGTTTTTTGACATGCCATATTCGACCGCCATGACGGCAGCTTCTACGCGGGAATGAACTTCCAGCTTTCGTAGAATAGCTTTGACGTGCAGTTTTACAGTGCCATCGGAAATACCCAGGTTACGGGCAATAGCCTTGTTACTTTGCCCTTCGGCCAGTAAGCCGAGAATTTCAGTTTCCCGTGGAGTTAAATCAGAGAAGGGGGTGGTGACCGGTTCTTTTTTATCGGCCACGTTACCCTGTACCGCGCGTGCGAGAATGGGCGCAAGATCGGGGGCAACCACCGTTTCACCCTTGTCAATCTCACGCAGAGCTAATACCAGCTCATCCGGTTCCATATCTTTTAACAGGTAGCCCTGTGCGCCTTCACGCAGGGATTCAAGTAGATCACTTTCTTCGGTACTGGTGGTGAGCATAACAATAGGCAGAGACAGTTTATTTTGTCGCAAAAGTTTGAGTACACCGAGTCCATCAATACCCGGCATACGCATGTCCAGCAACACAATATCTGGGTTTAATTCTTCAACCAGTCGCAGACACTCCTGACCGGAACCCACCGAGGCCACCACATCAATGCCTCGACTTTCCAACAAGGCTTCGAGGCCAACCCGAAACAGGGTGTGATCATCAATTAAAAGAACGCGTAAACTCATCATTATTAGTTTCCTTGAGTGACAACCTTGATCTGTGAAGTTTCTGTTGTTGAAAGTTCTGGATAATTAAAGTGTAAAAGGATGCGCGTGCCTTCTCCCGGTTCACTTTCAAACTGAACTGTACCACCGAAGCGCTTGGCGCGTTCTTCCATAATGCTTAGCCCCAGGTGATCGCCTGAGGTACGATCAGATTGCGGTGCGATATTCATTCCAACCCCATCGTCTTCAATCAGGATACTGCAATCACCCTGGGTATCGCTACGCATAAATACGCGAACCGTATGTGCCTGACTATGTTTGCGAATGTTGTTTAGTGATTCCTGAATAATCCGTAATGCCTGCATTTCGATACTGGCGGGAAGCTGTAGTACATTCCAGTCTTTTTGTAAGAAGATGTTTATCTCACACTGATTTCGAAAACGATCAACCAGATGTTCGACTGCCGGAATTAACCCACGTTTATCTATCGGCGCACGGAAGTGCGTGATCAGCTCTCGCAGCTCGGCGTAGGCTTCATCAAGATTGTTTTCAATTTTTTCTAACTCGAACCAGATTTCTGGCTCCTGTCCCCGGCGCAGGGTTTCATCTAGCACGCGAACTTGAAAACGTAAACTGGCGAGTGTTTGCGCGAGTGAGTCATGTAATTCATGCGCAAGACGAGTACGCTCTTCCATAATCGAGAGGCGTTTGGATTCATTGTCTGAACGAGCCTTATCAATGGCCATGCCCAGGTGCCGACCGATATTAGTTAGCAAAATGGTCATATCTTCTGGGTTTGGCAAATCCCGATTTTCAACAAAAAGATTATAGACCCCAAGGGTTTTGTCGCGGTATTGCAGAGGCACGGCAATCATACCAACATCATCACTATCGAAGAATGCACGGCCAATAATTTTGTCGCACTTGGAAATTTTTTGATAATAGACTTCATCTTCACGATAGGCGCTGCCACAGAGGCATTGCTCAGAAGGCAGAAGTTGTTCTTTTTTCATCAACTCCTCATCCAGACCTAAACTGGAGACCAGGCGCATTTGTCCATCATCCGTGATTAAGCGAACAACGGCTGCACGCGCATGCACGACGTTGGTGAGTGTGCTTAGAAAACGAGTTAGCAATTCATCCAGATCTCGCGAACTATTGATACTAGCAGCAACGTCATAGACAATTTCCAGGGTGTGATCTTTCTGTTCAATATCCTCGACGTGCTGCTCAACTAACTCGTTCATGTTGTTAGTCAGATTTTCCAGCTTCACACCAATGTGGTTGATGTTTTTTCTCAGCGCCTGTTCAATCGATGTTTCATCGTTAAGGGGCAGGGCAGACATACGTGCCTGTAGATCGCCGGCAAGAATATTAGCCGACCATTTATTTACTGCCAGTAGCGATTGATTCAGAGGTTTGTTCAGCTGTAGATAAAGATGTAACAGGATCGCGCTGACAAGTACGCCCAAAGAAATAAACAGCAGGGTAAACAATGTAGCATCAAGCTGTTGTCCGAGCAGCCCCGTTAGTAACAGGCAGAAAACCAGAAACAGCAGAATACCGGTTTCCCGCTTAAGGTGTGAAAGACTGGACAGCACCGGTGCCTGCGGCTGGCTGCTTTCAGGTGTATTGCTGTTGGAATCCTGATGCATGGGAATTTTTTTTGAAAAGCTGGATGACAAAACTTCACTCACTCAAACTGAATCACAGCATTACATTATATGGTATCTGTCGACTGCCGACGAGAAAGTGTTATTTAAGAATAATATTTCACATTAAAATATACATATAATGCATTGTATTTAAAAAGTATTTTACTTGTTGTGATGCGGATCATTGGGGTTGGAAAAAATAAAATTATGCTCGCCTGGCTCGATTTCCACATAATCTATAGTAGTACCTTTCAGCAGCAGGGCGCTACCTGGAGCCAGAACGATATCAATCTCCTCGCAGCTAAACTTAACATCATCGGCACTTAACTGATCAGCAAAACCCATAGCATATTCAATACTGCCATCATCTGCTTTTTTAGCCGCAATCCGCAGTGGCAAGTCTTCAACCTGTTGCTGGCTGGCCGAAGCTTTTATCTGTTCAGCCGCACTTGGGGTAATTGTCATCATGTTATTTTTCCTTACTGTTTGATGATGTTATTTAGCATCAGATGATAGGGTGCGTCGTATAAACTCGACAAATCGTTGAGCCCAGTGATTGGTGGAGGTATCGCGCAAATGCGCGTAATTTGCTAATAGATTTTTGTAAACAATACCATCATTTTCACCATCAATGCCGGTTCCACGCACGACTCGATATGCAAATTTTAGCGGTTCGGTATTTTCAAGTGTCGAATAATGAAATTCATGCCCCGGGATGATGAGTGTTTCTTGAGATTCAATTACACTGGGCCAAATCTGGTTTTTAGTTTCAGTTAGCTGAATATAACCGCGACCCTGAGGAGTTTTATACATGCGTGTATCGGCTGGAATGATGCCTACCATCTCATGGCTTTGTTCATTCCAGTGGATGCATCGACTCAGGTACATCAGGCCACCACATTCCGCATAGGCTGGCATACCCTTTTCGATAGCATTAAAAATATTCTCACGCAGGCTGCGGTTGTTTGAAAGTGCCTGCATGTTGGCTTCAGGAAATCCACCGCCGATAAAAAGAGCGTCGCAGTCTGGAAGCTGTTTGTCGTTCAGGCTGTCGAAAAAAAACAGTTTTGCACCCGCCGCTTCAAGCGCTTCAAAATCTTCCGGGTAATAAAAACCAAATGCCGCATCGTCTGCAACGGCGATACGCACTTTGTCTTTGCTATTAGTTTGTTGTTGACGATCAAACTGGTAGGCAGGTAGTTTCGGTGCGCTAGTTGCTATCTGCGCCAGTTTGGCCAGATCAACCTGTTCGGCAATAAGATTGCCTATTTGAGCAACTTTTGCATCGGCTTCGCGGGCTTCATTGCTTGGGATTAAACCCAGGTGGCGCTCAGTAATTTTCAGTTCTGGATTATGATATACCGCACCCACAACAGGTACGTCAGTATAATGCTCAATCACTGCACGTAATTTACTTTCATGACGGCTGCCACGGATCTGATTAAATATTACACCGGCAATATTAATGTCCGGTTCAAAATTCTGGTAGCCCAGTATTAGAGGTGCAATGCCACGGGTAACACCCTGAACATCAATAACCAGAATAACCGGTGTCTGAGTTAACTGAGCCAGCGCCGCATTACTATTGCTGCCTTCAATATCCAGCCCGTCATAGAGTCCCTTGTTACCTTCAATGATAGAAATCTCACTGGTTTGTGAATACTTATCCAGGGTTGCGAGTATTTCATCATGTTGCATGGTGTAAAAATCAAGGTTGTGACAGTCGCGGCCACAGGCGCGACTCAACCACATGGGATCAATATAGTCGGGGCCTTTTTTGAATGATTGAACTGTTTTCCCCTGTGCGCGGAAGGCGGCACAGAGTCCGACACTTAGTGTCGTTTTACCTGAGGATTTGTGCGCGGCAGAAATTAACAGTCTATTCATTGTCACAACAAGCTAGTCTAATAAAAAAGGGGACACAGCCATGCTGCGTCCCCCATCATTTAATATTGCTGCATCGACAGCAATGCAATTTTATTTGTGATGTGGATCAACAACCTCATCGGCCAGACTCTCAGGTAGGAAGCGCAACACTTTAATAGCAAGCGCAACAGTAATCAGCGCGGTTGCGACACCGCCCAGGCCGAGCATTATTTCTGGCAGGGTAGGGACATAATGGTTAACTACACCATCGAAGAAACTACTTTCAACTTGCATGCCGGGGAACAGTACCAATGGGTAAGCCTGACCACCCACGATGATAATATACATTTGCGCCATACCACCCAGCACAATCAATACTGCTGCCAGAGCGACCAGCATTCTGGATTTGCCCCAGCTCGGATGATAAAGCAATGCTAAGGGCAACAAGCTGCCAAGCATAACCTGGCCAATCCAGAACAGCTTGGTATAAATACCCCCATCCATCAGGATAAAGGCTTCAATGCCACTATGTTCAGCGGCATAGAGGTTGGTCAGGTGTTTGATAATTACTAGAAACAGAACACCCGCGACAAATACACCTAACAGGTTTTTCAGTCGGTTAAAAATAGCATCGCCCAAAGGCCGTCCAGTCCAGTTACAGGATGCCAGCAGTACCAGCAGGAAGATAGCCAGTCCGAAGGAGAAGGACATTACAATAAACATGGGAGCCATAATGGCAGCATCATAGGCTTGACGTGCCACCAGGAAACCAAAGATGGAGCCAGTACCGGTGGTCAGTGCCAGACGCCAGATAAACGCGGCAAAACCTGCATAGTGGCTGTACTGATTCATGCTGCGTTGCATCATGGTCCAGATATAGACACCAACAATAACGAAGAAGCCATTATATAGAAGCATGTTCCAGGCAAAAATCGACTTGAAGTTATACATGGTCATGGCAACGGTCAGTCGATCAGGGCGACCCAGATCAAGTACCAGTACCATCAGACCCCCTATCAATAACGACAGCGCTAAAAGTCCAGAAAGGCGTGCTAGCGGTTTGTAGGCAGTTTTACGAAATACGGATGATATAGATGCGATATTTAAGGCACCAGAAGCGGCGACAATCAGGAACACGGCAAACACATGCGGCATACCCCAGACTATCTGGTTGGTCATACCGGTGACATGGTGACCATGATGTTCCATGTAATAGGTTGAACCAAGAGCAGCGAGTATGAAAATACCCAGGAAGCCAAGCAGGGCAAGATAACCTGCGCTGTTGCCTTCAATTTCCACAAAATTTGCTTTTTTCATTATGCCGTTAACTCACTATAAAAATGTTTATTAGTACCTTAGAAATAATTTTCTGTGTGTTTTGCAGAAAATTATTTCGTGAAGGTACTTATCCAGTTCATCTGGGCTAGATGCCCTGATAACGAACGCCGGGATTCAAACCCAAATCTGCACGGATCTGTTTGCCACCATATTCAGCCAGCTGTTTAGATATTTCACTTTCGGGATTGTTCAGATCACCGAACAGCATCGCGCCATGTTCAGCCTTGCTACAGGCTTCAACGCAGGCAGGTGTGCCATCACGATCAACCCGGTGAACACACATTGTGCAAGCTTCAACGGTTCCCTTACCACGTGGGGCGTGTACTTTTTGATCGGTGACGTCTTCATGGTTGAATGAGCGAGCCTTATACGGGCAGGCCATCATGCAATACCGGCAGCCGATACAGATATGTTTATCAACCAGCACAATACCGTCTTCTCGTTTAAAGGAAGCACCGGTTGGGCAAACATCAACACAAGGCGGATGCTCACAATGCTGACACATCATCGGCAGCGACATAACATGGCCAGTCTGTGTGTCGGTGACCTTAAGTTTACGAATCCACTGCACGTCTGTTTCTGGACGATCATGGCCAATTAAGCCATTCTCGGTGTTACAGGCTGTAACACAATCATTACAACCGCTTGAACATTTATTGCTATCAATCAGCATGCCCCAGCGAACCTTGCTGGTAACGGCTTGATCTGCTGGTTTTGCCTGTGCGACTTCATAGAGAAGAACGCCGGGCACAATGGTCAGTCCAGCCGTTGCGGTGGCAGTGCCAAGAAATTTACGCCGTGACAAATCTGTGTTTTGGGATGATTCTTTATGAGACATTATTTTATATCTCCAGATGGCAAGACATCATTCGAAGCAAATTTTTCATGACCTTCTGGCAAGGACTGCGTGCTTGAGCTTTGAGACGGGTACGCAGACTCTGGTTTGTCATTGTGACATTGGAAGCAGTCAATGCTGACCGCTGCATAGTTATGACAACTGCTACAGAAGTGTTCGCTTTCGCCAAACTTTGCATACTCGCCATTATTATCAGCCGACACATGACATTCAACACATTTGGCCAGACTGTATTTCTCTGTGCGAATACCTTTGCGCATAGTCTCATCACGCTGGTGTTGCAGGTAATCCATATGGTTTTTGCGCATATCATCAATCGGATTGACGCAACCATATTCGGCTGTTGCCTTCGCCTTTGCCTTCGGTACCTGTGGCAGGTCACCTTGAGCATAAAGACTAAGGGGCAGGGTTATAAACAACCCTGCCAATAACAGTTTTAGCTTTCTTTTGTGTAGTCCAACTGACACTGTTCAGCCCTCGGTTTGATTATTCACCCATTGCCATGTCAATGTAGCCAGTCGGGCATACATCAGCACAGATGTGGCAACCAATACATTTTGAATAATCGGTTGCAACATAACGACCCATCGTTTTTTCATCTTTCTTTACACGGAAGACGGCATCTTGTGGGCAGTAAATGACACAGTTGTCACATTCAAAGCACATACCGCAACTCATGCAACGATCAGCTTCAGCGACGGCTTCGTCATCACTCAGGCCTTTCATGCGTTCCTGGAAGTGACCTAATACTTCGTTAGTATCGGGAACATCTTCAGAGCGAATGTGACGTTCTGAGAATTCGAAATGACCAAGGAATAATCTGTCCACTGAAATAATTTCATGTGCGGAACGATCATCAAAGTTATGTACAGCAAAGTTTTCGTGGTCTGTACCCCATTCGCTGTCATGACTATATTTCTCAGGTTGCAGACCGGCTTCATTCAATTTCTGCAGTAAGTCAAAGTGATGCTTATCAACTTTTGGACGCTTGCCCAAATTCTGATGATTCAAATAATGGTCAATGCTTTCAGCCGCGATGGATGCCTGGCCAATCGCCGTGGTCAGCAAATGTGGGCGGACGATGTCGCCAGCAACAAAGTGACCTTCCTTACCGGGAACCTGATAGTTGGCATCAGCATCGATAAGACCACGATCATTACCTATGTCTTCAAAGCCATCGAGTTTACCTCTCTGGCCAATGGCCGAAACCAGCAGATCACAGGGAATATCATATTCGCTGCCTTCGATTAGCGTTTTACCATCTTCTTCAAGTTTAGCAACACGCAGTGCCGTGGCGCGGCCATCCTTACTAAGGATGACTTCAACCGGGCTAACACAGCCAACAATTTCTACACCTTCACGTTCGGCATCATCAATTTCATGTTGTGCAGCAGGCATATTTTCAATAGAAGAGCGCGACAGCAACATAACGTTCGCACCCTGACGTACTGCAGAAGATGCCACGTCATGTGCAGTCTGACCCAGAATAATATTTTCCGGACGATCTTTTTCTGCAATCTCGGTGATATGTCCAAGACGACGAGCAACGGAAGCCACATCGATTGAGGTATCACCACCACCGATAACCACAACTTTGTCGGATACCAGTTTCAGGCGACCATCATTAAAGGCTTCAAGGAAGTCCACACCGGTTAGTGCATTTGGCGCTTTGTCAGCACCCTTCACTGGAATCTGACGACCGGCCTGCGCACCAATCGCCCAGAGAATCGCGTCATAATCTTTTTCTAACTGGGCGACGGTAATATCTTTACCAATCCAGGTGTTCAGTTTAACTTCAACGCCCATGTCGGTAATACGATTGATCTCGCCATCAAGTACATCACGTGGAGTACGATAACCGGGAATGCCATATTTCATCATTCCACCGAGAGTGGCGTGATTATCAAATACGGTACAGGCATGTCCCATGCGCCGCAGTTGATAAGCGGCAGCCAGACCTGCCGGTCCACCGCCAATAATGGCAACTTTTTTACCGCTGTCTTTTTCAGCCGAGGCAAAAGTATATTTTTCTGCCAGTGCTGAATCACCGATGAATTGCTCAACTGAATTAATACCAACAAAGTCTTCAACTTCGTTACGGTTACAGCCATCTTCACAAGGCGCAGGACAGACACGACCCATAACTGAAGGGAAGGGGTTAGCATCAGTTGAACGACGGAAAGCATATTCTTTCATGCTTACGCCTTCAGGTGGCTTTTCTATGCCACGGACAATATCGAGCCAGCCGCGAATATCTTCACCTGCTGGGCAGCTGCCCTGACAGGGAGGCGTGCGACTGATATAGGTCGGGCATTTATGAGAGGTATCTTCCTTGAAGATCATCGTTGCCATTGATCCCCATTCGTGATCGCCTTCCTTGTAACGACGGTAAGTTAATTTATCATTCTGCATATCATCACGGGATGTTGCCATGCCTGTTCTCCTGTGCAATTAATTACGGTATCAGGTACCGCATATAAGTATAATTCTGGTTATCTATTCTTTGTCGCTGCTATCTTCAGCATTGTCTTCGCTATCATCTTCACTGGTTGCGCCGGTTAAGATAATGGCGTCACTGACAAGTTGATGAACACTGACGATTTGATCCATGCTAAACCCATAATAGGGAAGCACCTTGGTAAACTGGCTTTTACAGATGGCACAAATTGCGGCCATATGCGTGACGCCACCTTCATCGGTTGCTGCTTTAAGTGCATGCATACGAGGCAGCGCACCCTTGACCCGAATTTCCATCAAGTCATCTGTCAACAGACCACCACCGCCACCACAACAGAAGGTGGCTTCACCAATGGTATCAACCGGCATATCAACATAGTTATTACATGCGGCCTTGATAACGGCGCGTGGAATGTCGAACTGACCACCCGGCTTCTCACCCATACGTGTTGCACGCGCAACATTACAGGAATCATGGAAGGTCAGGGTCATGTGATCATTTGCAGATTTGTCAAACTTCAGTTTGTTGTTCTGAATCAGATCATAGGTATATTCACAGATATGCT
>CAZIJT010000048.1:0-16679 GCA_964539595.1 uncultured Thiohalophilus sp.
GTAGCCTGAAAATGGCTCAATTAAAATGACTATCTAATTAATCAATAAGTTACATGTGATTTTGAAGGGACATTATTAACATATTATATCTTTTAGTAACTTAACCTGAATTCGGAATAAGACATGAACTAAAAACCCGTTTACTGACGCTGATTAATTCCACTCGCGCTTAACTTGCCGAAGGCTGCAATTTCTAAGACGCGGGTTTATTGCTAAACGCCTCTGCGCCAGCCTTCACTGTGGCACGCAATAAGTCCGCCAGCAGACGCGTTCCCGTCCCGGGTTCGCGCGCCTGTCCGTAAACTAAATACAGGGTTGCTTCATACGTGCTGCCTTCACGTAACGATAATGGCGTCAGTGTTTTTGATTTAAGCAGCTCACCGATCCGATGTTTGGGTAGCCAGGCATAACCGAGACCTTCACATACAGCGGTTACCGCAGTATCAATACTACTCACACTCCACTGATGTTCTGCACCAAGCCAACCCACATCTTGCTGGCGACTTATGCCCGAGTCATGAATGATGACCTGCAACTCGGTTTGTAAATCAGCGTGGGTAATTTCTCTGCCAAGTTGATGCAAACCATGATGCGCATGGGCAACCGCTATAAAATCAAATTTTATCAGCGGATCACCAAGACGATCTGAGGGGATATGGGCAGTGATAGCCAGATCGGCATCACCCTGTTCCAGCGCCTCACAGGCTCCCGATAAAATCACTTCATTGAGGCGCACGCGCGTGCCCTGACTTAAAGGTTCAAACTGGTGCAATGCGCGCATCAGTAAGTCGGTAGGGAAGGCCGCATCCACCACCAGCTGAATCTCCGCTTCCCAGCCCTGACTCAGGCTATCTGCAAATTGCTCCAGCTCGAGGGCTTCCTGCAACAAATGCTGAGATCGCCGCAATAACGATTTCCCGGCTTCAGTCAGTACCGCCTTGCGCCCCTGCATTTGCAGCAGAGCTATACCAAGCTGCTGCTGAAGCTTGCCGACCGTGTAACTCACCGAAGACTGGCTACGGTGCAGGTAGTCCGCAGCCTGCGCAAAACCACCATGTTCCACCACGGCCTGCAGCGCTCGCCACTGTTCCAGACTGACCCGTGGCTGACTTCTGAGATTGGACTGTTGGCTCATCCTGGCTTGGCTCACCCTAAATTGATCCTACGGCTATTACATCGAAAATTTCGATTAAAACAGTCGATATTTTGCGCTTTTATATCTATCCAATCAACCTATACTCCTGCTCAACACAACATCATTATTCAACCTGGTAGAAGGAGATCTCCTATGCGCAAACAAAAACTCAAACAGCTGGTTGCCGCTACCCGGCTTACCGAGGGTGCCGGTGTCATCGTGCATCGCACCATTGGCACACCGGCTTTGCGCAACCTTGATCCATTTTTACTGCTTGATCACTTCAGCAGTGACAAACCTGATGAGTACATTGCCGGATTCCCGGAGCATCCGCACCGGGGCTTTAACACCTTTACCTATATGCTCGACGGTCACATGCAACATGGCGACAGCATGGGCAATGTGGGTAATCTTGGATCAGGTGCGGCACAGTGGATGAAAGCCGCCGGGGGCGTCATACACTCAGAAATGCCGAAGCAGACCGATGGCCTGTTGCGCGGATTTCAATTATGGATCAACCTTCCGGCTGATCAAAAAATGAGCCCACCCAGCTATCAGGAAATTCGCTCACAGGCGATTCCTGAAGTCAGCGATGACACTCAACGCGTGCGCATACTGGCGGGTGAATATGCTGGGCAACGAGGGCCGGTGCAGGATCCTAATACACAGGTTCTCTATCTGGATGTAAGCTTGCAGCCTAATGCCGGGTTTCAGCTGCAACTGGAAAAAAAGCACACCGCCTTTTTATATATGTTCGAAGGTGCGGCACAACTCGATCACACCACCTTGCCCCTGCATCATCAGGCGGTTTTAACTGAAGGCGAACAACTACAGCTGTCAGCCGGTGCCGACGGTGCGCGCTTTTTACTGGTCACCGGTCGTCCCATCGGTGAGCCGATTGCGCAATACGGCCCCTTTGTGATGAACACACAGGCAGAAATCAAGCAGGCTATTTTTGACTATGAGGCCGACCAGCTAGTATCGAACAAGGCCAGCATGGTTGAAACTTGCTAACCACAACTTTTTTACTCCGTGGGTACAAATAATACATACCCCGTTACTATCAGGAGCAACACCATGAAAGGCGAATACCTACGAACAACTTCAGGCTTTAGAAACTGGGTTACCCCGGATGGCCGTGCGGGTTGCTCTGGTGAAGGTGGTTTTGCTGCCGAGCCGGGACGATACCATTTGTATGTATCCTATGCCTGTCCCTGGGCACACCGAACCTTGATCGTCCGTGCGCTTAAAGGCCTAAACGATCTAATTTCAGTTTCTGTGGTGCATCCTTTAATGCCGGAGGAAAGTTGGGTGTTTGGCGACTATCCCGGAGCAACGCCGGATCACATCAATGGGCTTACGTCTTTATCCAAACTCTATGAAAAGGCCGATCCCGATCATAACAGTGTGGTGACCGTACCGGTGCTCTGGGATATACAGCAGCAAACCATTGTTAATAACGAGTCATCAGAAATTATTCGTATGTTGAATTCTGCCTTCGGTGACCTTGTCGATTCCAACATAGATCTTTATCCACCGGCCTTGCGCACAGAAATTGATGCCATCAATAACGTTATTTACCAGCGGGTTAACAACGGCGTATATCGTGCCGGATTCGCCACCACCCAAATCGCCTATGAATCGGCTTTTGATGCACTGTTTGCCGCCCTGGATGAACTTGAAACAAAACTGGCATCACGCCGCTATCTTCTCGGTGATCAAATAACCGAAGCAGACTGGCGTTTATTTACCACTCTGCTGCGTTTTGATCCAGTGTATTATGGCCATTTTAAATGCAATAAAAAACGTGTGCAGGATTACCCAAATCTCTGGGCCTACACCCGAGAACTCTATCAGATTCCCGGGATTGCGCAGACGGTAAATATGGATCACATCAAGTTTCATTACTACGCAAGCCATAAAAACATTAACCCGACAGCAATTGTTCCCAAGGGCCCGGATATTGATTTTTTACTCGCCCATGGCCGAGAGAATGTGGGCTTATAATAATTGACACGCCGCATAAAAAGCCCGACTCTGTGCTTATGTATTTAGCAATTTTCACCGCCTGATTAAAGAATGGAGGATTTCAGCCGATCTAATGGTGTATGCCTGATACTACGCCTGAACAAAGCCCGGATATAAATATGCAATATTCCGTATCCCTGCCTATTCTAGATCTACCCATGCAGGCCAGCCATCGTCCCCAGCCGTATATGCGCATCAAACGGCTGAAACGCTGGATTAATGATCTTCCTACTGCCGACTGTCAGCGCACCGCCATTCAATTCATTGATCAACTGAAAACACTCAATAGCAGCAATTATCCCGCTCAGGATCGCGCCTGCTTAATGGATAATTTACGGCCACTGGCGCAGCAGTTGATTAACACGCTTAGCCAGCAAGTGCGAAAGTCTGATATCCCGCTAAGCAGTCGTGCGCGTGAACGCAACCAACTGCTACAGGATATCATTGCTGAAATGGCGACCGGCTACAAACTGGTGGTCAATACGCTGGCCATGACCCAGCCGCACCGTGAACATGATGACATGCTGTTGCGTGAGGCGCTGTATTTTTCCTCTCAGTATCTTGCCAGGCAATTGCTCGAGGCCTATCTGGTTTACCTGCCAGAACCAAAACATTGCTGGCTCGAACTGCACCAGTTATTCCAGTATGCCGCGGACACCGGCATGGCAACATTGCCGGTTGATGATCCCTTTCCTGACATCAGTATTCCCATTGCCAATACCACCGGCCTTATCTATAAGCGCATCGTCTTACTGACCCTGGCCGAACCCTATCACCTGATGAAAAATGAGGCGCGAGAATTTTATCTTTTACTCTCCGCCTGGGCGAACTATTGTGAATTGCTGCCCTCAGCCAACATCCCCTGTGAAGGCGAGTTTAGTCTCGATGCCAATGCCGAACAGCCGCCCCGCTTTGTCTCCAGCGAAATAGAGTGGGTCGCTGAAAAAGGCTATATTCTTGATATTAGCGAAGTGCAGAAACGTCTGGATATGCAATTACAACGCATCTTGCGTGCTAATCTGATGGAGCTGGAAGACAACGCCAACCACACCCTGATGCAGCAACGGCGTCAGCGCGATATGCTGCTGCGCCTGGCCGATGCCTGGCAGGGCACATTGAAACGTGGAGACACGCGCCATCTCAGCGAAACCAATATCGAAATGGCCACCGGCCTCAATGCCTGTCATCATTATGTTTCTCTTGGCAAAGCTTTCTCACCCGAGGTTAATGAACTCAAACTAAAGTCGGGAGAAATTGAACACACGATTCATGCCGCCGCTTATCGTTCTGCTTTACAGAAAGATCGTTGCCATCATAAACATAACTATGAAACCAATCCCTGGTGGCAACGCAACTTCAGTCGCAACGGTGCCGCCCTTTATTGTTCCGTAGATTGTCCCAAACTGCACACGGCCGTGGGTGAAGTGGTTGCCTATTGTGATCCAGACAACCCTGCTTTGCGCTGGAAAATCGGCGTGGTTCGTTGGCTGCGCAGCACTATGGAAAATCAGCTCGACATGGGGATTATGAATATAGCCGAGGCCGCCGTGCCAATTGCCAGTAAAGCCCTGGCCGGTTGTGGTGAAGGTACAGATTATTTTCGCAGTCTACTCATCCCAAAACAGATTTCCAGCCAGCAACGCCGTTGCCTGATTGTTCCGGCTAATGTTTATGATATCAATTCGGTGCTGGCTATCACCATGAAGCATCGAATTTTTTATGTGAAGTTAAACAAGCTTTTACTTTCGACCCAAACCTTTAGCCAGTTTGAATTTGAAATTGTCGAAAAACCCGCAGCAATGGGTGATGATGTTTTTATATTATGATCTATATAGATCAGGAAAAAATATCCAGTTCATCCCAGAGTTCATCGATACGCGATTTTATTTTCGCATCCATCTCAATCGGCTGACCCCATTCACGCGCGGTTTCACCCGGCCACTTATTAGTCGCATCAAAACCCATTTTTGATCCCAGCCCAGACACGGGTGAGGCAAAATCAAGATAGTCAATCGGCGTATTTTCAATAAGCGTGGTATCGCGTACGGGATCCATGCGCGTGGTCATCGCCCAGATCACATCTTTCCAGTCACGCACGTTAATATCATCATCGGTGACAATCACAAATTTGGTATACATGAACTGGCGCAGGAAAGACCAGACGCCAAGCATCACCCGTTTGGCATGGCCGGGATATTGTTTCTTCATGCTCACTACCGCCATGCGATAAGAACAACCTTCCGGCGGCAAGTAAAAATCAACTATCTCTGGAAACTGTTTTTGTAAAATCGGCACAAAGACTTCATTCAATGCCAGACCAAGAATGGCAGGCTCATCCGGTGGCCGCCCCGTATAGGTGCTGTGGTAGATCGGGTTTTTGCGTTGCGTGATGCGTTCGATAGTAAACACCGGAAACCGATCCACCTCATTATAATATCCGGTGTGATCACCAAACGGCCCTTCATCAGCCATATCATCGGGATAGATAAAACCTTCCAGTATAATTTCAGCCGAGGCCGGCACCTGCAAGTCTGATCCCCGACATTTGACCAGCTCGGTCTTCGCTCCACGTAATAATCCGGCAAACGCATATTCGGATAAACTGTCCGGCACCGGGGTAACGGCGGCAAGAATGGTTGCCGGATCCGCGCCTAAAGCCACGGCAACTGGAAAGGGCTCACCCGGATGCTGTTCTTGCCAATCACGAAAATCCAGTGCGCCGCCGCGATGCGCCAGCCAACGCATAATAACTTTATTACGACCAATAACCTGCTGGCGATAGATGCCGAGGTTCTGTCGTTCTTTGTGTGGCCCGCGCGTCACCACCAACGCCCAGGTAATCAACGGCCCGGCATCACCCGGCCAGCAGGTCTGGATTGGCAGCTTGCCTAGATCAACCTCTTCACCTTCAAACATCAGCTCCTGACAGGCTGCCTTTTTTACCACATTGGGCGACATGTTCAGCACTTGTTTGAAAATAGGTAGTTTCTGCCAGGCATCTTTCATGCCCTTTGGTGGTTCCGGCTCTTTGAGATAAGCCAGCAGTTTGCCAACCTCGCGCAGGGCATCCACGGATTCTTCACCCATACCCAGCGCCACCCGCTCAGGCGTACCAAATAAATTAGCCAACACCGGAATATTTGAGCCGCGTGGATTTTCAAACAACAGCGCAGGCCCCCCCGCACGCAAAGTGCGATCACAAATTTCAGTCATCTCTAAAAAAGGATCGACCGCCTGTTTAATGCGTTTAAGCTGACCTCTTTTTTCCAGCAGGTTAATAAAGTCGCGAAGATCTCTGTATTTCATTAAATTCGGAAGCCGCCGTGACGTTTACGATTACGATAATCCATAATGCCTATGCCGGTTGTTAGACCCGCAATTAAAAACAGCAACATCACGCCCCAGTACCATCCCGGCAAACCCGGCGGTATATTGTCCGCCTCTTCCACATTTAATAATTCTTCACCCTGTAAGTTGCGTATCGCCATATCAATACGTACGCGCAGACTGGCCAGTTCCTTTTCTGTTGCAATCGTATTTGGCTGAACTGACGATTCTGCTAGTTGTGGTTTTTCTGCTGCCTTAAGCTCGCTGATTTTTGCTTTAAGCGTTTCTATTTCTGTTTCTGCGCTTTTAAGTTTTTTATCATCAACCGGGGCAGAGGGTTGCTGTTTGTTAAATTTTTTCTTCATTTCCTGCATCGAGGTTTTCGCATTGGATACCTGATCTCGGCGCACCTGTAATTCTTTCTCGGTTTTTTTCAGCTTCTCTTTTAATCCGGCAATCTCTTCCTTTATCTTTTTATGTTTGACCAACAAGATATCGTACTGTGCCGGTGCAGGCTGTTCACTTACCAGAAAAGCCGCATCCACCCAGCCCTGTTTTCCATCCGCTAAACTCACTTGCTTAAACCCATTTTCCTCGGCCAATATTTTTAATGAGGTGCCACTTGGAACCGACTGAATCAGGGTGCTGTCTTTGTCTGCGGTTTCATGCACGCCCAGTAAAATTCGATCCGTTACATACAGGCTTTCAGCAGATAGTGTTTGTGCGAACAACACCAGCAGTAAAAGGGAAATGATTTTATTTATTTTCATCTGTCTTTCCTTGATTCAAATTTTATTCTGCTGCAATTCCACTGTGCCGTAACAGCGCATCGATCTGTGGTTCGCGGCCACGAAAATCGACGAACAGTTCCATCGGTTCTTTCGCGCCCCCCTGTTCGAGAATGTTATGTAGAAATTTACGGCCACTACTCGCATCAAAAACACCCTGTTCTTCAAACAGCGAAAACGCGTCTGCCGAGAGCACTTCCGCCCACTTGTAACTGTAGTAGCCTGCGGCATAACCGCCCGCAAAAATATGTGAAAAACTGTTTTGAAAACGATTATAGGATGCGGGTTTAATGACGGCGACTTCAGCACGAACTTCGTCCAGTATTTTTTGTACCCATTGCCCACGGTCTGCTTTGACAGCCGGATCATATTCACGGTGCATGCGAAAATCAAACAGCGAAAGTTCCAGTTGCCGCACCATCTGCATGCCAGACTGAAAATTCTTTGCCGCATACATTTTATCAAACAAGGTATCCGGTAGTGGGTCACCAGTTTTTACATGACCACAAATAAACGCCAGCGCTTCTTTTTCCCAGCACCAGTTTTCCATAAACTGACTGGGTAGCTCCACCGCATCCCAGGCCACGCCACTGATGCCAGAGACCCCGAGATAGTCTACCTTTGTTAACATATGGTGCAGGCCGTGACCAAATTCATGGAACAGGGTGATCACTTCATCATGGGTGAACTGCGCGGCTTCCTCACCAATCGGTGGGGTCAGGTTGCAGGTTAGATAGGCTACGGGCGTTTGCACACAGCCGTCCACCTCACGCTTGCGACCGATGCAGTCATCCATCCAGGCACCGCCACGCTTGTGCTCGCGGGCATACAGATCCAGATAAAACTGACCGCGCAGAGTATTGTCTTCATCATAAACATCATAAAAGCGAACATCTTTGTGCCAGCTATCGATGCCTTCCACGATATGAATACTCAAGCCATACAGGCGCTTCACGACCTCAAACATACCGGGAATAACGCGCGTTTCCGGAAAGTACGGTTTCAGTTCTTCCTGACTAATATCAAAAGTATGCTGGCGCAGCTTTTCTGAATAATACGATATATCCCAGGGTTGCAAATCATCCATGCCATAGTGTTCATCTGCATAGTCGCGTAACGCCTGCACTTCTTTTTCTGCTACTGGTTTTGCACGTTGCGCCAGATCACTTAAAAACCCGATCACTCGTTCAGGCGAGTCCGCCATCTTGGTGGCCAGTGAACGCTCGGCATAATTTGCATAGTTTAATAATTGGGCTGACTCATGGCGCAAGCCAAGGATATCTTCCATCACCTCAGCGTTATCCCATTTATCCAACGTCTGTCCCCCAAGGGCAAACAAATTCGAGGCGCGCGTCACATAGGCCTGATGAATTTCCTCACGCAGACTGCGATCATCCGCATAGGTAATCACCGCATAATAGGATGGAAAATCGAGGGTGAACAACCAGCCGCTTTTTTCTTTTTGTTCGGCAGCCTGTTTTGCCATTGCCCGAGCGGAATCAGGTAAGCCCGCTAGCCGCCCGCTCTCTTCAATCAATATGCTCCAGGCCTGGGTGGCATCCAGCACATTTTCTTCGTAACGGGTGGTGAGTTGGGACAGGCGTTGGCGAATCTCTCGAAAGCGGTTTTTCTTTTGCTCGGACAGATCCACACCGGAAAGATGAAAGTCACGCAAGGCATTATCGATGATTTTCTGTTGCGCAGTTTCCAGCTCGGCAAAGTCAGGTGCATCCTTAATAAACTGGTAGGCTTCATACAGTCTACGGTTCTGACCCATCTGGGTGGCATAATCACTCAATTTTGGCAGGCAGGCATTATAGGCTTCGCGCAGCGCGTCACTATTGACCACCGAATTCATGTGGCTGACTGGCGACCAGGCGCGGCCCAGCCGGTCATCCAGATCTTCCAGTGGCTGGATTAGATTATCCCAGCTGTACTCCCCGGCATACTTTTCCAGACGCTGGTCGACCGCGGTGCAAACGTCGGCTAGCAGACTATCGATAGCAGGCTCGACATGTTCAGGTTTAATCTGGGAAAACGGCGGTAAACCGGTCATTTCGAGCAGGGGGTTGGACATAGTGATCGTAACCTTGGCGGCTTTGTTGTCTAATAGAGCCGGTAATTTAACACGATGAATCACAACAGGAAATCGAATGGCCGACAATTCTTTCAACGCTGCTGAACCGTATGCCGATCTAAGTCCAGATCTCATTCTCGATGCCATCGACAGTTGTGGTTATCAGGCCAGTGGCAGCCTGCTGGCACTCAATAGCTATGAAAACCGGGTCTATCAAATTGGGCTGGAACCCAGCGGGCAAAATGCTGAATTTATTATCGCCAAGTTCTATCGTCCCGAACGTTGGACAGATGAGACCATTCTCGAAGAACACGAGTTCAGTCTGCAGCTGGCCGCAGAGGAAATCCCCGTCATTGCACCGCTGGCCGATAGCGCCGGGCACAGTCTGCACCATTACCAGGGTTACCGCTTTGCCCTGTTTCCCCGCCGGGGTGGGCGGCCACCAGAACTCGATGATCCCGACCATCTGCGCCAGCTGGGTCGCTTTCTCGGTCGCATCCATGCCCTCGGCAACAGCCGTCGCTTTGCTCACCGTCCACGCTTTACCCCGCAACGTTTTGGCCGCGAAGCACTGGACTACCTGCTGGACAATAATTTCATACCCGCCGAGATCCTGCACAATTACCAATTGGCCGCCGAAGACATGCTCACGCAAATTGAAAACACCTGGGAGGCATTGGTTCCGCTGCGCGAATTGCGCCTGCACGGTGATTGCCACCCCGGCAATATTCTCTGGACTGACAATGGCCCCCACTTTGTTGATCTGGATGACTGCCTCAGTGGTCCGGCAATTCAGGATTTATGGATGCTACTCAGCGGTGATCAGGCACAGATGAGCCAACAGATGCAATCGATCATGGAAGGCTACCGCACTTTTTTTGATTTTGATCCAACCGAGCTGCTGCTCATCGAACCCCTGCGCGGTCTGCGCATGCTGCACTACAGCGCCTGGCTAGCACGGCGCTGGAACGACCCGGCTTTTCCACGCGCCTTTCCCTGGTTTAACGAGCCTCGTTACTGGGAAGAACAACTTTATAGTTTGCGTGAGCAGAGTGAACGACTAAACATGCCGGTTATTGAAATCTAATCCCAGCAGGTGGGCAGTGCCCACCCTACGCACCACCCTCTGATAGTACAAGAATTGAGTAACATGCTTTGTTGGAAGACGCTCAGGTTAAGCCCCGAACGATATAACAGGAGAGAAAAGTAAAGATGACATTATTCCAATAACTTGGCCTGGAATAATGTCATCTTTATTTATTAAGAGCCGTGCCAAATCTCTTTTTCTTATGCTGAACTTGGCCAAATTAAATACTACGGCAATCTGCTCTATTTATTACTAGACCACTATTCCGGCACCCAAAGTCCCATAGCGGGATCATTCGTCTCTACGCTTCGACCTGCAGGTGCTTCTGGCGCTTCGGCTTGAGGAGCCTGATTTTGGGCGGTGGCCTGTTCATTACAAACGTGTTGGGTAAAGGCACTAAGCTGATTTAAAAAATCATCGCGCTCAGATTCACTTCCCGGATGTCCTGCGGCAAGATAGCCGATAATGGCAGCTAGATATTGCAGACCTAAGGTCATGTCCTGCTCAGCAGCTGCGTCATGCCCGGCTATGGCCTGAAATACATTTGAAATCAGCTCATCTGATAAATTGATACCTTCACTCACAATCATACTCCTCGCTAAAAGTTGAGCATTATACTCAATTACCGATGCATCGGACAGGCTTGCTGATAGGGAGGATGATTGAGATCAGTGTTTTTTTCCTGGCTGCCGGTAATCACCCAGCGGCAAGGCCTGCCCATCCCTGCCCAGTTGAGATCGTGCTGCTCGACTGCCGGTCTGCTGCCAGAGGTCAAAGGCTTCGAGCGGTTCCAGCTGTAGATTTCCCTCTCCCAGCTGGCGTATGGCATGCAGGGTGTCCATCGCCTGCACAAATTGTTGCGCCATGCGGCTGTAAAGTTCCGTCATACTGGCAAGATTTTCTGCCAGATGCTGATAGGCACTGCGACCCAGATCCACATAATAGGTAATACTTACCCGGCGTCGCTGCGCCCGAGCCGGGAATAGACCCGTCAGTAATAAACATTGATCGGCGACTTCCCGCATCTGCGTCTGACTGGCGCTACCCGTATTCTGCATGGCCTCCAGATAATCCAGCGCCATCACTCGTGATGCCATATCGGGACGGCTGGTGTAGCGCATTAAGGTAAAGACCAGATAACTTTCCATATCCTGATCCAGTGAAACGCCCATCTTGGCCTCCGCTTCACTGACCAACTTTTGCCAATCGGCTACCTGAGCCCCGGAAATCAGAACATTACTCATACATGCCTCACTCGTTACCTACTATATATATGGCACAAATTTGACGCCAACACCGACCCCTTATTAAAAACAGCAATATTCATACCCGCTAGACAGTAATATCCTGAAAAATCTCGTTTAGCCACAAGCGGCGGCAACGGCTATAATGGCCGACTTTGTGAATATCTTTCAGGAATACACTTTTGGCTGCTAATACACCCGCGCAAACCGAGCATTTTGTCCCCGACCCCACCACCTTTCAGGGACTGATTCTGGCTCTGCAACACTATTGGGCAAAACAGGGCTGCGTAATCATGCAGCCCTATGATATGGAAATGGGTGCCGGCACCTTTCACCCCGCCACCTATCTTCGCGCCATCGGCCCGGAACCCTGGAATGCCGCCTATGTGCAGCCTTCGCGCCGCCCCACCGATGGTCGTTACGGCGAAAACCCCAACCGCCTGCAACATTACTACCAGTTTCAGGTAGTGCTGAAACCCTCGCCGCTGGATATTCAGGATCGCTATCTTGAATCCCTGAAAATGCTGGGTATCGATCCGCTGGTACACGATATTCGTTTTGTCGAGGACAACTGGGAATCACCGACGCTCGGTGCCTGGGGATTGGGCTGGGAAATCTGGCTCAACGGCATGGAAGTGACCCAATTTACTTACTTCCAGCAGGTGGGCGGTCTGGACTGCCGACCGGTGCTGGGTGAAATCACCTATGGGCTAGAACGCATCGCCATGTATTTGCAGGGCGTAAAAAGTGTGTTTGATCTGGTCTGGACCCGCGGCCCGCAGGGGGTCGTGACTTACGGCGACGTGTTCCATCAAAATGAAGTCGAGCAGTCTACCTATAATTTTGAACAGGCTGACGTGGATTTCCTGTTCAAACAATTCGATCACTGTGAAAGCCAGAGTCAGAAGTTGATTGACGCCAATCTGGCGCTGCCCGCCTATGAACAAGTGTTGCAGGCCTCGCATACCTTTAATTTGCTGGATGCGCGCCACGCCATTTCTGTTACCGAGCGCCAGCGTTATATTTTACGTGTGCGCAGTCTTTCCCGCGCCGTCGCGGAAACCTACTACGCCTCCCGCGAAGAATTGGGCTTCCCCCTGTGTCACAACGCAAACTCCGGGGAGGCAGGCGCATGAGTCAGCAGGATTTATTAATCGAAATCGGCACCGAAGAGCTGCCGCCCAAAGCGCTGGCAAAATTATCCGCCGCGTTTCTTGCCGGTGTCAAAACCGGGCTGGAAAAATCTGAATTGTCTTTCTCCGGCATCGAAAACTTTGCCAGTCCGCGCCGTCTGGCACTACTGATTCGTGATCTGGCTGATAGCCAGCCGGATAAAAAAGTTGAACGCAAAGGTCCCGCACTTCAGGCAGCCTACGATGAAGAGGGCTGCCCGACCAAAGCCGCACAGGGCTTCGCCCGCTCCTGTGGCATCAATGTCGAGGATCTGGAAAAACAGGAAACCGACAAAGGTACCTGGCTGGTTTTCCGTAGCGAGCAAAAAGGCCAGCAAACTGCCGCACTTGTTCCCGCCATTATTTCTGATTCACTGGATAAATTACCGGTTCCCCGGCGTATGCGCTGGGGCAATCTCGATACCCAGTTTGTGCGTCCCGTTCACTGGGTCGTCCTGCTGTTTGGCGATACGGTTATCGACACCGAAATACTCGGCATTCAAACCGGACGGCAAACCTTCGGTCATCGCTTCCATCATCCACAGGCGATATCCATTCCTGCTCCTGCCGATTATGAAATGCTGCTGGAATCCATCGGCAAGGTGATTGCGAATTTTGATCGCCGTCGGCAGAGTGTGCGCGCCCAGGTTGAGAAAGAGGCACTGCAATTAAACGCCAAAGCCGTCATTGACGACGCATTATTGGATGAGGTTACCGCGATGGTGGAATGGCCAGTAGCCGTTGCGGGAAATTTCGAAGCACGTTTTCTCGATGTACCCAGCGAAGCCCTAATTTCCACCATGGCTGCCAACCAGAAATATTTTCATCTGTTCGATACCGATGGAAAATTAATGCCCCACTTTATTACTATCAGTAATATTGAAAGCCGTGATGTTGATAAAGTGCGTGAAGGCAACGAGCGCGTTATTCGTCCCCGTTTTGCTGATGCCGAATTCTTCTGGAATCAGGATCGAAAACAAACTCTCGACGCTCGACTCAACTCACTCAAGTCGGTGGTCTTCCAGAAAAAACTGGGCAGCGTGTTCGATAAAACCCAACGCGTGATGTTGTTGGCCGCCTGGATTGCTGATGAACTCGGCGCGGATAAATCTATGGCAGTACGCGCCGCCGAACTTTGCAAATGCGATCTCATGACCGAGATGGTCGGTGAGTTCCCCAGCCTGCAAGGTATCATGGGGCGTTACTATGCTCAGCATGATAACGAAGTGGCGGAGGTTGCCGAGGCACTCGATGATTATTACCGACCACGCTTTGCCGGTGATACCCTGCCACAAACGCCCACCGCTCAGGCGCTGGCGATTGCTGATCGTATCGACACCCTGATGGGCATTTTTGCCATCGGCCAAATTCCCACCGGCGATAAAGATCCTTATGCACTCCGACGCGCCGCACTCGGTGTCTTACGTATTTTAATTGAAAAGAATATTGATCTGGATCTTCGCGCATTACTTGAAACAGCGGCAAAAGCCTTTGCTACAGACATAAAAGCACTGGCGGCAACGGATAAGGTTTTAAGCTTTATCCTTGATCGCCTGCAAGCCTATTATCAGAGCAAAGACATCAAACTGGATGTGCTGGATGCGGTAACCAGCATTCGTCCCAGTTCTCCACTGGATATTGATCAACGCATTCAAGCAGTCAGCCATTTCCGTACCCTGCCTGAAGCACAAAGTTTGGCTGCTGCCAACAAACGCATTGGCAATATTTTGAAAAAAGTGGAGGGCGCTCTCCCCGATACAATCAATCCTTCACTGTTGGTCGAAGCGCAGGAAAAAGCGCTTTATGAAACCCTCACGGGTTTAAGCAGCAAGGTTAATACGCTTTTGCAGAACAATAATTATGAACAAGCCTTAGCGCAACTCGCACAACTACGCGATCCGGTTGATCACTTTTTCGATAAGGTCATGGTTATGGCAGAGGACGAAAAACTACGTCAAAATCGAATTGCATTATTGAACCAGCTTCATGGCCTGTTTATGCAGGTTGCCGATATTTCACGGTTACAAAATTAATATGATGAACAAAGATTCCTATCAGGACATGCTCGCCACCGTACAGGCTTTTCATGACAAACATGATTTTAAAAATACCGGCGGCGAAGAGCTGACCTATCGTATTTCGCTGATGGCGGAAGAGCTGGGTGAAATTTCCGCCTGTGTTACCAAGGGCAAAAGCCGGGAAGCATTAGCAGAAGAAGTGGCCGACTTATTTATACTGTTGATTGGTACTGGTATTGCCGCTGATTTTGATCTCAATGACGCCTTCTGGGCCAAGATGGAAAAAATCATGCAACGCGAATCACGCATGGTAAATGGTAAAATTCGCGTTTCTGAATTTCGTGATTAGTGGCTTTATAAAAATGAAATTGATCATTCTCGATCGTGACGGCGTTATCAACCAGGACTCGGATAATTTTATAAAAACTGTCGATGAATTTATTCCCTATCCTGATAGTCTGAATGCCATCGCCCAACTTAACCACGCCGGTTACACTGTGGCGATTGCCACTAACCAGTCTGGCATTGGGCGCGGCTATTATGATGAAAAAACACTGGCCGCCATGCATGAAAAACTGGCGCATTTATTAGCCCCGCTTAACGGCCATATCGATTTTATCGCCTACTGTCCTCATCATCCCGATGCCGCCTGTGATTGCCGCAAACCAAAACCGGGTTTACTGGTTCAGGTTGCCCAGCATTTTAATGCCGATCTGAATAATGCCATCGTCGTCGGTGATAGCCTGCGTGATCTCGAAGCGGCTCGCGCAGTCGGTGCCAAACCCGTACTGGTAAAAACGGGTAAGGGTGAACGCACACTGGCAAAAGCTGAAGGGCTGGAAAATGTGCCGGTTTATACCCGGCTTTCAACTTTTGTTGAAGACGTACTCGCGCACCCATCATGATGCGATTTATTCGTTCCCTGCTTTTCAGCCTGATCATGATCAGCTCAACCCTGCTGATCGCCGTCTCGCTGGTAATCATTTCTCCCCTGCCTTATCGCTGGGTGATTCACTTTGCGCGGCTCTACCCGATGATCAACCTGTTTGCTCTTAAACATATCTGCGGCATTCGATATGAGGTCACAGGTCGAGAAAATATTCCTGATCAAACCAGCATTATTTTCAGCAAGCATCAGTCCACCTGGGAAACGCTGGCGCTGCAGCTGATTTTTCCACCCATGGCTTTTGTTATTAAACGCGAACTATTGTGGATCCCTTTCTTCGGTTGGGGACTGGCAGCCATGCGCCCGGTTGCGATTAACCGCAGCTCCGGCCGTAGCGCCATAAAACAGATGGTAAACAAAGGAACCGCGCGTTTGAAACAGGGGATCTGGGTAACGATTTTCCCGGAAGGCACCCGGGTTGCGGCGAGGACGAAAGGCCGCTATCGCATTGGTGGTGCAATTCTTGCGGCAAAAAGTGGCTACCCGGTCGTACCCGTCGCCCACAATGCCGGTGAATTTTGGCCGCGCGGCCAGTTCCTGAAAAAGCCGGGGACGATTCAGCTGGTGATTGGTCCGCAAATCCCCAGCAATAACCGCAAGCCTGAAGATATTCTTGCCGATGCGGAAAACTGGATTGAATCAACAATGGAAAAAATTAGTCACTCTGCGTAAACACAAGGCGCTACCCCTCAACCCAGAATAAACTTCCCCGTAGCAAGCTAACGGGGTATGAGGGGGTAGGTTCGCCTTCAGGCGACCTGTGCCCGCAGGGTAGAAGCCGCACCTACAATGTTGCTTCGCTCTGCAAGCAGCGGGGAATTTAACCCGTAGAGATTAACTAGCAACCACTACACATC
>CAZIJT010000049.1:0-16239 GCA_964539595.1 uncultured Thiohalophilus sp.
GCAGCGCAGGCGGCAGCATGGTTGGGCATGCGGACACCGTTTCAACCGCTGACTATGATCGCGATGGTTTTATCGATCTTCTGGTCACCAATGGCCGTGGGGCTGAACCCTTCGCCAATGGGCCAACGCAATTATTTCGCAATCAGGGAAATGATAATCACTGGCTGGAGATTGATCTCGAAGGCAATGTCAGCAACCGGGACGGAATTGGCACCTATCTTCTATTAACCTCAAACGAGATCAGTCAATATCGCCTACACGGTGGCGGCATGCACCGCTTTACCCAGGACTCGACCCGAATCCATTTTGGACTGGCAAACAACGAGATCGCTGATTCGCTGGTTATCCACTGGCCCAGCGGCACAATGCAGACGCTGTTAAATGTGCCGGCCGATCAGATCATTCATATTGTTGAATCAGAAGACACGACCGATTTTGCAGTTACGCCGCCCCCCGAACAACCCGAGCCCCAACTGAAACTGACGACGCCGTATCTGATGACACAAGCAGTGTCGGCGGGGGCGGCGCTTTCTCCATTTACACGCTTACCCTGCTTGCCTTTCTATCAATCTTTGGCGCAAAAAAACACTCATTTTTATCTTAAGAAAACTCCAAATGAATTACTTCGCTACAACAATTTCTAGAAACAAATCAGCCCATACCATCGTAAAGAAAAATAGGCCATTGATTTTCTTTGTTAATTTCTAAGGGCAGCAACTATCTGCAACCTCATCAAGCTTATCCATAAGGGATGTACATAACTTTTGAACCGACGGGTCTAATTCTGGATAAATGTTTCTGGCAATAGAGGCATTATGTATATATCGAATTGAATCCTTATTATCTTTCATACCGATAAACTTGAACAATTTCGAGAAAGTCTCATCAGGACAGGTAACCAGGTATTCATATCTTATGGTCATTAGATTTGGCGCCTGCTCAAGCTTTTGTTCTATAAATATCCGGTTACGTACCCACCAGACAAGGCAGGCCCAATCGAACTCTGAAAATTCTGTGAAATTTAATTCTTTCAATATTGCTGCAGTTTCTGTTGAGATACCTTCCTGAAACCAGCCACCACCTTTTTGATCTTTGCAAACAAGTTTAATCGCATGGACAGCATGATTGAATCTCCTTAAAGACGAGTTAGCAACATCCCTGTAATCCCGGTAAACCCAGATAAATCGTCCTTCAGGGAAGAGATTGATAAATTCAGAAATTAAATGACTGTCTGAGATTGGTTTAAAGCAAATGAAAGGCGCCTTACTTTTTTTAATCAAGCTTTGAATTATATCAAAACTCCGAATACGACAATCAAGATAAACCATGCTCTTTTGGGCCTCATCAAAAACCTCAGTATCCGGATGAAGCTCAAAGGAAAGCATTAACATTGTCGTGCCAGAACGTTGCTTACCAAACAAAAAAACAGGAGTTGAGTTAACGGGTTTAGCAAAAATCCGTTTGGTCCTTTTAGATAATCTTGAGAAATGTTTGGCCCTGAATTGCTTATTAAGAAGTTTTTTTATTTTCATCGCATCATTCCGATTAAATTTTTAAAGCATCCACCAGAAGTAAAAAATACTATTCGTTATTAGAATTTCTCTGCTAATCCCAGCAATAATTTTTATCTACATTTTCAGTAGAAAGAATGCTTTTCCGGTTCCCTGCCAAACGCAAAAATGCCAATATCATAGCACGAGTCTGGTTATGTCTTTTCTGAGATATTAACACAACTTAAAATAAGCAGCCTAACCAATAAACCATAGCAAAAACCTGTTCCAGCAAACACTCTTAAGTGGCAAGTTATTCATGTTTATTAACCATCATCATACGCACATAAATATGTTGTATTGTTATCACAGCGATTATTACAACCAGATGAAAAAAACTGGAATAGACAATCAATTATCTCCACCTGAAAAATGGACTATTACCTAATCAATAATATAATCACCGCTGTCCCGTTATCACGCAAAGAAAACACCGAGTAATTCTGTTCGCCCTGAGCTACCCAAAGGTCATAGAATAAGAGTATGTAACGCTATGGTCATGGTATTCTTCGTTCATGGTTCAATAAGCCTGTCCCGAGTAACATCGAAGGAATCACCACACACGGAGGAATCAAGCAGGAGCTCCTTAATTATTTCGATTTGCCTATATCCCACCACTACGAATATTGTGTATTATTCCCTTAGTTTTGGAAATATCTGCAGGAAACCCTGAATAATCTGGCTGTGATTTTTCGGCATAAAATAAAAATACGGCTAACCTTTTCCTTGTAATTTCAATAACTTGCGATTCTCAAATATGGCTTCGGCTTAGCCACGCCAGCGAGTACGGGCATGCAGATAAATTCTGATATCATTAAAAAATAATTCTAAAAAATACGGGACATTGAATGTACATCCCTGCCGCTCTGTTCATCTGGAAAAACGCCGCTCATTTCTTTCTGTCGGCAAGATAACACCATGCGAACGAAACTGGCCTCTGCCATACAATCCAGATCGGTACGTGATGTGCTGACCCTTGCCGGTGGACGCCTTGGCGCCTCAACGATAAGTTTGCTCAGCGCGCCCTTCATCGCTCGCCTGTTTGAGCCGGCGCACTACGGTATTGCCGCCCTGTTTATCGCCGTCGCCACCCCCGCTGCAATTGTATTACCTTTGGCCTACCAGAACGCCATTGTCGTACCTAAAGAAAAAGAACCTGCCCAGGCTCTCATGCGTCTGGCTATTCTGGCGGCATTAATACTTTGCAGCGTTGTTTACATGCTGCTGGCTGCCACCCATCTATTTGCTATCCCTGCTCCCTTCGCGGATCGGCTTGGATTCTGGCTATGGGCGGTTCCCCTGGCCATGCTAATACTGGCGCTGTCCCAGATTTGCGAGGGCTGGCTGACCCGCACCCGGGGTTTTGCTTCCAGCGCCAAAGCCACCTTTTTACAGGCTGCGATGATCAGCGGGGGGCGTCTTTCAACCGGCGCGTTATGGGGTTCAAGTATCTGGGGACTGATTGCACCCTATCTTGCCGGACTCATGCTGCGGCTGGGTCTGTTGGCTCAATCCGCCTGGCAGCGACGAGATATAAGCAAACCATCCCCGGAATCGGCAGCAGAACCAACATCCATACCGATAAAAGAAGTTGCTCGTGAATATCGAGAGTTTCCAACCTATAATCTGCCCGCCGGGTTTTTGCGCGCCCTCTCCGATAACTTGCCCATACTTTTCTTCGCCCCGGTATTCGGCCCTGCCGCAGCAGGTTTCTACGCCATGGCGGACAGGCTCATCAAGGCGCCGCTGACCATGGGAGCCATGTCAGTGCGCCGGGTCTACCTGCAGCGGGCTTCGGCAATACTGCACCGTGGCGGCAATTTGAAACAATCCTATGTTAAAGTCACTGGCTACCTAGCGCTGCTGGGGCTGCTGCCCCTGCTATTTCTAATGCTGGTTGGGCAACCGCTGATAGAATTCCTGCTGGGAGAGCGCTGGGCTCGGGCGGGCCTGTTTGCCGAAATTCTTGCCCCCTGGCTGTACCTGGTGCTGATCTCACGCCCGGCCACAGTACTGGTGGTTCTGCTGCGAAAGCAGGCTCTGTGGCTGCGGATACAAATCAGTTCCGCGCTGTTGCGGGCACTGGCTATGTTATTGGCCTGGCAGTGGGGAGGAAGCGAAGAATGGGTGCTGTGGGGCTTTGTACTCGGTGGCGCGCCACCTTATATCTGGCTTATGCTTTACATTTACTACCTGACTGACAACAAAGCACCAGCATCACTGAAAAACTAAATACCTGAAATTGAAGACGGGAGAACAATAGTGTCACAAACCATTAAGGAAACAACCACGGACAACCGCGCCGCGAACGTGCGCTTTATTGTTGCAGGCACCCAACGCAGCGGCACTACATTAATTCAGACCACCTTGGATTCACACCCGCAGATATTTTGTGAAGGGGAATTGTTCCAAATGCGAAGACTGTTTCGCAAAATACCCCGCAAAAGTTACGGGCAGCCAGGTTACCGCTGGTGGCTGGGTGGTCGTGCCGACAGATGGTTGATGCATGCTACATGGCGAAGTATTGCAGTACGCCAGTATCTTGATTGGTTTATAACACAAAGTGATTCACCGGTCTTTGGCTTCAAGCTGATGTGGAATCAAACCGAGCGATTTCCAGGCACACTCAAATTCCTGGAAGATAATGGCTATTTGCTACTCCATATCCGGCGTCGCAATATACTTCGCTCTCTGGTCTCCCGTTTCGCAGCCCGTGCCCGTGGATTGCACCACAGTACAAGGGCAGTCGCCACACCTCTTGTAACACTTCCTGTGCATGATCTGTTGACACGGTTAGAGCGGATCTCCACGGACAATATAAACTGGGAGCGTCTTGGTGAACAGTTGCCCTATCTGCGGATAGACTATGAAGATTATGTAGAGAACCCGACAATCGAAGATGAACGAATGCTTGATTTTCTTGGCGCACCAAAGGATGTAGCAATTAAATCACCCCTTGTAAAAGTTACGCCCAATGATCTACGCAAGGTCATTGCCAATTTTGATGAGGTAGCCAAAGCGCTCAAAGGCACTGAGTACGAAGCAATGCTGGAAGTATGAATATGCCCGTGACACAAAATGCAATACAAGTTCCGTTACCCTTTGTTCTTTTTGCCCATATCGAGAAAACCGGGGGTACCAGCCTTAATGGTATTCTTCGCAGCTATCACGGCATTCACTATGCGCATATTCGCGCGCTGTTGCATGCCGGCCCACCCGCAAAACGAACAATACATGCCGATGATCTGAAATGGTATCGCCGACTTGTTCCCTGGCTGCACTGCGTGTCCGGCCATGCTGTGCGTCCCTGGGTGCTGCTGAATGAAGGGCTGGATGACGGCCTGTTTATGGCCGTATTACGCGAGCCGGTGGCGCGCTATGTGTCTTATTACACTTATGGCACTTATGGCACTTATGCAGGCGGCACTAAACGCAAACCCTGGCCCTATTCATTCGAGAAATACCTGGAAAAAGAGGAGTTTCATAATTACCAGACAAAACGAATTGCGGGTCGCGCAGATGCTGATGCGGCGATGAAAATCATTGAACAATCTTTTATGGCCGTTGCAACACTGGATGTCATGGATAAGCTGATAAACAGGTTGGATAGTATCTGGCCTGGAATTGAAAACTGCGCCTCACTGGTGGGTCGGCGTAACACGCGAAAAGATAGCTCCCGGCAAACCTTGATCGAGCGCTACCATGATAGAATCATGGAAAACAATGCGGCCGACCTTGCCCTCTATCGCATGCTAAAAGAAAAATTTGACGGTTTATTTTTACGGCCTGATATATTTGCCGACAGAACAGCCACCCTGAAAAATGCCAAAACAAGGCCACAGACACACGAAGCAGCGGCAGCATTAATGCACCGTACCTATATTACACCAGTGAGCGGCCTGATACGTCTCTCGCATGGCTTGCCATACAGAGGAACCTATTGATGGAACTAGGTCATTTCATACAACTTGCTGTTGGTCTGGCTTTTGCCGTCATCGCTTTTGCTGCGGCCTATGCCCTACCCCTGCGTATCGTCGCCCCTGCCCTGATTATTCTCGCGCCTTTTGAGTTGATCAATTCGCAATATGGCACCAGCTCCACCGGCCTGGTCTATCTCGTCACTCTGGCGCTGTTTTTACGCAAGGAACTGCGTCATTTCCCCCTGCTCGGCGCTGTAAGCGGGATCATGATGGTCTATACTCTGTCATTGGTAACCGCCAATGCTGCGACTTTTGATCACATTCTCTATTTGATCCGCATTCTGCCGGGATTTCTGCTCTTTTACATTGCCTATAATTATGTTCGAAACAACCAAGATCCCATCCGCTTTCTGACTATTCTGCTCGCCATCAATATACTGGTGCTGCTGATCTGCACCCTGCAACTCATTGGCGGCTCGCAACAGATGGTTCTGTTTGGCGTTCAGGAATTCGCGCTGATGGCAAACCGCAATACCCAGGAACGACTCAGTGGGCCTTTTGGCGCAGAATTTACTTCGGAATATCTGGCTCTGGCTTCCCTGCTACTGGCCTACTTAAACATGAACAAAAAACTGGGGCAACGCTGGCCAACCTGGCTGTTATGGGCAATGCTTGCCGCCAATATTGGTTTCATGGTGGCCACCGGCAGCCGGGGAGGCATGCTGGTACTTGTTATTGGTCTGTTCTGGGGTGGATTTTTGTTTCGCCGTTTCCTCGGAACAGGACGTATTTTAGGCTTCCTGCTGGGCATTGTTCTAATTGGCGGCATCATGACTACGGTAATGATCCAGTTTACCGAGTTCAATGTATTTCTGAATCGCGTTGAGAGCACCGAGGTCAAGGATGGAGTACTGGATACCCGCTCGAAAACCTGGCCTATAGCATGGGAAGCCATTAAGGAAAAACCCATACTCGGCTATGGCCCTCGCCTGCGCCTGCATTTTGACATGCTTCAACGTATCCCCGGCCATACACCTATTCCCTATCCACACAGCCTGCCACTATTCCTGCTCTATACTCTGGGGATCGTGGGGCTGGTGGCCTATACAGTATTTTTTGCGCTGCTCCTCAAACGACTTTATGCCGGCTCCAAAGGACGGGGAACACCTGAACTTAAAGGTCTATCATCACTTGGCTTTCTATTACTAGCAGTGTTCCTGATAGATGAAATTAAAATTGAATTCCTGCGATTCATCCAGTCTGATTATCAGGCCATTATTTTCACTACATTAGGCGGTTTCCTGGCAATGGCGGATCGTGCGCGAATACGCGCCAAAGTTTCAAACTCACAGGCGATAATACCTAATAAAACGAATACACAGGACATTTGAAGCATGACAAAAATATGCTTTGTCAATCACGATAATTACCCCGTGCTAAATCCTGCATTCGGTGGAAATTATATAGGTGGCGAATCCGTCCAGCAGATCCTGCTGGCAAGGGCGCTGGCAAATAAAGGCCATGAAGTCAGCACCATTGTCGCTGATCTGGGGCAGCCGAATGGTGAAGTTATTGATGGTATAAAAGTCTGGAAAACTTTCGCTCCGGGAGCCGGTCTACCCGTTTTACGTTTCATTCATCCAAAACTTACCAGTGTCATATCGGCGCTCAAACGTGCAGATGCTGATATCTACTACCAGTCATGTGCCAGTATGGTTACCGGGGTAACCGCCTGGTATGCGCAGAGCCACAACAAAAAATTTGTATTTCGTACTGCATCTGATTCAGACTGCATTCCTGGCCAGCAATTAATTCCTTACTGGCGTGACCGCAAACTTTATGAATATGGCCTGAAACGAGCGGATTTGATTGCCGCCCAATCTTGCTTTCAGGCTGAACTGCTTGAGATGAACTACGGACTTAAATCGGTAGAAATTAATATGGCGGTAGAACCTCCATCAGAAAATATAGCTGAAAGGGACATCGATATTCTCTGGGTAAATAATTTTCGCCCCCTCAAAAGGCCTGATTTGTTTTTCGACCTGGCAAAGGCCCTGCCGAAACTACGTATGGTGATGATCGGCGGCCCCTGTCCGGGTGAGGAAAACTTTTTTGAAGATATGCGCCGTCAAGCTGAGATCTTACCTAACCTGGAAATGACTGGCTTCGTTCCCTACCATGAGGTCAACACTTATTACAGTCGGGCGCGAGTGTTTGTTAATACATCTGACATCGAAGGTTTTCCTAATTCCTATTTGCAGTCCTGGGTACGCGGCACGCCTGTGGTGGCCTTTTTTGATCCGGACGGCCTGATTGCGCGTGAAGGTCTGGGACACAAAGCAAATGATCTGGATGATATGACAAATGCTGTCCGTCACCTTCTTGAAGATACTCAACACTGGGACTCGGTTAGCGCACAGACCCGCAAGTACGCGATGGCGCATTACCACCCCGACCGGATTGCAGAGCAATATGAAACCCTGTTTGAAAATTTAACAACACCGCAATCATGATGGCCGAGAAACAGCGAATACGCGCCCTGTTTGTTCTGCCTTCCCTGAAACGGGCAGGCGCTGAGACCCAGTTGGTCAACCTTGTTAGCAATCTGGATCTCTCACTTTTTGAGCCGCATGTCTTTTCCTTCGAAAAGAACATCGATCAGATTGATACTCTGAAAAATGCAGGTATCCCACACCACCACCATTTGCGCCAAAGCAAATATGACTTCGGCTACACCAAAGCACTTGCCGAACTGATTGATACTCACAATATCGATGTCGTTCACTGCAGCTTGCAGTTTGCTGTACTGGCCGGCTGGCTGGCGCGGCGACGCTCAAAGCGCAAACCGCCACTGGTCGCTGCCATTCATACCACCATCAATCGTAGCCTCAAGGAGGAGTTGCAGGACAAGCTACTTTATCGCTGGCTGCTTCAAGGTTGCGCCAGCATTATTTTCGTCTGCGAAGCACAGCGCAAATACTGGATGAAACGCTATCCTGCGCTCAAACCGCTGTCGAGTACAATTTACAACGGTATTGATCACGAACGTTTCAAACCAACAGCCGAAATTGAACAGGATGCCGATTTACTCAGGGTAAAGCTGGGAATTCCTCCAGGAAATGTCGTGATTACCGCTGTAGCAGGATTCCGCACAGAAAAACGTCACGATCTGCTGGTTAGCGCATTTGAAAAACTACCACTGGGAACTCACCTGCTTCTGGCTGGGGATGGCCCGACACGGGCTGAAACTGTGGAACGTGTCCACGCCCTGGGGCTGGATTCACGTGTACACTTTCTTGGTGCTGTCGCCGATATTCGTCCCGTACTCATGGCCAGCACCGCCACGGTTCTGGCTTCCACTGCGGTAGAAACTTTTTCTATGGCCGTGCTGGAATCCATGTCCATGGAGGTACCGGTGATCGTGCCGGACCTCAGTGGTTTGCCCGAAGCGGTTGCGAAAGATGAAACCGGCTTTGTTTATTCCACCGGAAATCTTGACGAGCTTACCCACACTCTTCTGAAAATAACAGAACTTTCAATGTCAGAACAGCGCGCTATGGGACAAGCGGCAAGACAGCGCCTGCTGGACAATTTTACCGAGAAACAAATGGTGAGCCAGACTGAAGCACTACTGCAAAATATATTTGATGGCTGGAGGAGTTAACCAAATGTCAATAATAATGGAAGCCAAAAAGAAGATGATGGAAATTTCTAGACAAAAGAAATTGCAGCACTTTTACTCAATGTTTAAAGAGGGGGAGTCTGCTCTTGATGTAGGCGTATCAGCAGAATCAGCCGAAGGGCTACCCGCACTAAACTATTTCCTGAAAAATTATCGAAATGATCCCGGAACATACACGGGAATAGGTATTCAAGACCTCACAGGTATGGAAGATTTATTCCCTGGAAAACGTTTTGTTCAGTATCCAGGTGGAAAGTTCCCTTTTTCAGACAAGCAGTTTGACTGGGTATTTAGTAACGCCGTTATTGAGCATGTTGGTGATGATGACGCACAGTTATTGTTTCTCAATGAAATGATGCGTGTCGCTGATAAAGTATTTTTTACAACCCCAAACAAATATTTTCCTGTAGAGTCACACACAAATGTGTTTTTTTTGCACTGGAACAATGACATATTCTACAGCTGGTGCAAAAAATATAAACCGTGGGCAAATAAAGACAACTTATATCTTTTGTCTTTTCGTCACTTGAAAAATTTATTAAAGAACTCTAATGCAACTTCGTTCTCAATATATAAGAATCGATTTACTGGTATTCCTATGACATTTACCATTACATGTACTGATAAACAGGATTCTTAGGTTAGGATTTTACATGTGATGGATTAGTCGTCTATCAATTTGGCATCTAGTAATCATGTAAGAGTGTTGCATATCGAATCTTTTTTGTCCCGAGTTCAGGTTACTTAAGGACCTTTGTCACTGGAAATTCATCTTTAAATGAAAAAATCAGCTTCCGTAATACAACCAATCTTCTTTGTTGGCATGGGCCGTAGTGGCACGACCATCATGTTTGAAGCATTAACCCAGCATACTGATCTGGCCTGGCCAAGCAATTATTGCGAATGGATGCCTCACTACCTGTTTATGAATAGATTGGTGCCTCTGCTTGACAGGGTTGGGCTGCGTGGTCACAAAAAACAGTACAGTCGAGCTATCCCCGGCAATCGTTATCTGCCACGGCCAGATGAGGCCTATGAATTCTGGGATTACTACAGCAGGGAAAATTTCTCCCGCAGCTATCTCAATGGCTTAAAAGCAAATCCAGAAACCATCAACCGAGTCAGAAACGCGGTTGCCAGGCTCACACACTGGCAACAAAAATCCCGCTTTTCTGCCAAGCTCACGGGGCCGGGACGTATTTCCTTTCTAGCCAGCATATTTCCTGATGCCCGCTTTATCCATATCATCCGCGATGGAAGATCAGTAGTAGAAAGTCTGTTGCGTCAACGTTTCTGGCAGGAAAAAGGTGGTCTGGAACGCCCCTTCTGGGAAGATACACCAGATCATATACTTCAGGAATGGGAAGCATCTGGACGTGATTCTGAGGTGCTGGCTGCGTTGCAGTGGCGCTATATTATTCAGTCCATACGCGCTGATGTGGCCGAGCTGCCTAAAGAATCCTATATGGAGGTACGCTATGAAGACTTTGTTCAAGATCCCACACAGACACTTAAATCAATTTATCACTTTACTGATCTATCAATACCTGAAGACGTATTGAACTCACCAGAGAGTGATGGCAATTCTTTTAAGAATATGAATGAGAAATGGCGTGAGATGGAAAAGGAACATCTTGATCGCATTACCACCGCAATGCAGCCGGTACTTCGGGATCTAGGTTATGAATAGCTACCGCCACTATGCAGGACTTCTGATCGGTATTCTCGCCGGTCTGTTACCTGTTTCTGTTTATGCTCTGGAGACTGAATACATTACAGATGGCCGTTTTGAGCTGGGTACGATTAATGTTGATATTCAGCGTTATCCACGTTATCCGAAACTAAACCCTGAATCTGTCCCTCGCATCATTGCCTCTGACCAAAAGGGAGGTCGCTGTCTTCTTTTGCCCGCCATGCCAGAAGGTGGCTATCGGCTAACCTATGCACCTTTCAAACTAATCCCGAGGGGTCGTTACCATTTCCAGGCCGTTCTTCAGTCAAATGATAAAACGGATATAAGAGTTGAGGTGCGGTCAGGTTCTCGCCGTTTAGAACGAAAAATCTGGTCTGTTAAAAATAACAAAATAGATATGGATTTTGACTTTATCGCGGCCAATGAAACAAAAAACAAAACCAGCGTTCATGCGCTCAGAATCTGGATACAACCACAGGGTGATGCCTGTCTGAGGCTGGTCAGTCTGCGCGGTCCGGCAGAAAAAGCACAGCCTCAACCCCTTGTCAATATCACACCAGATCAACCTTTAGGCGTATATGGTATGGGTGAAACAGCCTACATGAATGTAACCGCTGCACCTTCTCTTACACAAATAAGTTATCGCATTATTGATCCTGTCACTCAGACCTTGATTGATAACAAAACGTTGACACCAAAAAAAGGAGAAGAATTAAAAATCACGCTCCCAACTGACCGACGTGGTTTTTTCAGGGTTGACCTGGTAGGCGACCATACTGATGAAGTTCTTGCCGAACGCGCCTATGTGGTTATTAATCGGGAAAAGACTCCACCGGGCACATCACGACGTTATGGCCTTGCGATGGAGGAAGAACACGGCCTTCACGCAATGATTTCAGCAGGCCTGGCTCCAAAGGATATCTATCGTCTTGCTACCGATATTGGAGCAGGCAGTATACGAATATTCACCCCGGCCAAACCAGGTAACCTTTCCCGTGACGGAATACGCTATAACTTCCATCAACTTGATGCTGCACTGGATTTGGCGGACAAATACAATCTAGAGGTCATGTTGGAACTAGGCTCTAATGCCATGCACAGAATCCCTGCATGGCTTCGATCCATGAAAGCCGGTCGTGAAACGATTAACCTTGAAAATGGTTTACATACAAAACGATTGAAAAAAGCATTTGCGCGTACCACAGACAAGGGAAGCTACCTGTCTCTGACAAAATACCGTCTTTATTTGCAGCGTGTCTTCGAACACCTGGCCGGGCGTGTTAATTTTTTTGAAATATGGAATGAACCGGGGCACAAACTCAAACCAAAGGATTATGTCCGTATCTCTGATGCCACCCGGAGTGTACAGAAAGAATTTGCATCACAGGCAAAACTACTGGGGCCAACCAGTACCGCAGTAAGAGAGCATGGTCATGGACGAAACCCAGATACACTTCCGAATTTCGCATTAAGTGTCATGAAACTTGGACTAGGCAAAGATATAGATATATTCTCATATCATAGCCGGCACGCTTTTCCGTTTATGGGGAAAAACTTTGATCGCCGTAACCAGGAAACCGGTTATGCTCAACGTCTGCGACAGATACTAAATAAGACGGGAGCAGAACAACTTCCTATCTGGGATACAGAACGTGGCGTCCCCTGGAAAAGCTATCATTCTCAACGCACTGATATCTGGCATGGCAAGAAAGGACCTAATGCATGGGTTGGATCCTATGACTATCTGGAACCTGCACGGCGACTGCCAGAAATCTTTTCCGCATCATGGGCAGAAGGTGTCGAACGTCTTTTCTGGTTTAATGTCGATCCGGGAACCAGTACAATTGCCCATTCACAGGCTCGCTGGGGATTTTTTGATGCTGATATGGAACCCATGCCGCATATCGCTGCATATGATGCTTATTCAGAAATAGTAGGTGATGGCATATTCCATCACCGCATGGACAAAGCTGATGGCACACGTGCTTATATTTTTAGTCGTGATAGAAATACAGTTGTTGTAGCCTTCAACTGGATGGAAAATACCAGCACTATTCAAATACATTCCCCAGGATCACAAATCACAATCATGGATGTAATGGGTAACAAGGTGGCCACGGGTAAAGGTGAATATCAACTAACAGCAGGTTCATGGCCTCAATATGTAATAATTGACAAGCCACCTGAAAGTATAAAGATAAAATGAGTTTTCCCAAAAAAAACAGTAAGGAGTTTAATTAAGCTCTGATTGATTTCGCCGTCGATGATGGGCCTGTCGCACCATGAACAGCAACCGTCATAAAATTATAATGAGGTATTCTGCCCTTCGACAAGCTCAGGGCGAACGTAATATCATAGCTTCCTTAAATTAACCTCCGCATAAAATGAGTTCAGGAACCGTAGTCTTGATGGAGAATAAAATAAAAGTAGTAATCATTTACCCTGCTGATCCCGCCGGCATTATTCCGGGTGGTGTAGATACCTATATCCGAGGTTTGATTCGAACAGCCCCCGATGATATTGAAGTTTCACTTGTAGGAGTTACAACCGACCCAACTACTCGTCCGATTGGTCAATGGTGCAACTGTAATCTTGCTGGAAAGCAATTTCCATTTTTTCCCGTTATGTGGGAACGAGAGCCCGGACAGCGTGGCCGCATACCGCTGTCTGTTCGTTTTATGCTGGGATTATTGCGATACCGTCCTCATTTTGATGCCGATGTACTGGAGTTTCACCGTATTGAGCCGGTCTTGCTTTATTTATTTGATAAAAGGCCAAAGAATGCTTTTGTTCATCAAAATATGCAAATTCTGGAAAATGCCAGCGCCGATATTCTCTGGAGCAAGTTTCCAAAACTTTATTACCGTCTGGAAAAATTTATCTACAACCGCATAGCCTCTGTATTTGCAGTTCGGGAAGATGCCGTAGCATGGTATCGCAAGCGTTTTCCTGACATCGCGGATAGATTTGAGTTTATCCCCACCTGGATGGATCCAGAGACTTTTTATCTTCCGACAAAAAATGAAGAACACTCTGCCTCAAGCCATGTCCATTTTGAACTAGGTCTGGAATCAGATACATCTATAATTATTACTGTGGGCAGGCTTGATGATCAAAAACAACCTCTTCTGCTTGCCTCGGCTTTTCGTGCATTATTAAAAACCCGGCCAAATGCCTGTCTTGTTTACATTGGCGATGGGAAATTACGCAATATACTCGAAGCCTATATAGACAAATTTAATTTATCCCATTCGATAAAGCTGGTTGGACTCAAATCACAGGCAGAAATTGTTCGATATCTCTGGGCTGCCAATCTCTTTGTGCTATCTTCTGCATACGAAGGAATGCCTATGTGTGTACTTGAAGCATTAGGAGCGGGCTGCCCTGTTGTTTCAACCTCAGTTGGAGAAGTTCCAAGAATAGTCATTCCACAAAAAAGTGGCCTACTGGTTTCACCTGATGACGAGGCGGGTCTAACAAACGCAATGCTTGAAGCGCTTAAAATAAACTGGAACCCTGAACAGGTTTACAACGCCGTTTCTGATTATATACCCGAAAAAGTTTTGACCCCTGTCTATGCAAAATACCGATTGCTGGCGCAACAAGAGTCATAACTTTTATGGATAAACGATTTAATGTTATAGGTGTTCCAATCAGCCTGACTAATTGGCAAGAAGCATTTGATAGCGTTATTCTGCAGCTGGAATCAAAACAGGGGGGCTACGCCTGTTTTACCAATGTACATGTATGTGTAATGGCCCATCATGAGGCACAACTGCTGAAGGTTTTATCTAATTCATTTAGAACTTTCCCTGACGGCAAGCCCCTGGCGTGGGTTGGGAAGAAACGATATGGTAGCAAAGTATCTCAGGTTGCTGGGCCTGACTTTTTTCCAGCATTGTTAAGTATAGAAGGAAAGAGAAACTATCGACATTATTTCTATGGAGGTCAGCCTGAAATTCTTCAACAACTTGTCACTAATATAGAACACAAATATCCCCATGCAAAAGTAGTTGGTTATGAATCTCCGCCATTCCGCGAACTAACTGAAATAGAACTTGCTGAGGCATTGCAGTGTATAAAGAATGCAAGACCTGATTTTATCTGGATTGGACTAGGTGCCCCCAAGCAGGAATACTGGATGGCCAAACACTGGCAGGAATTATCACCTGCAATACTCTTCGGAGTAGGTGCTGCTTTTGATTTTCATGCGGGTAATGTCACCCGTGCTCCTGCATGGATGCGTAAATTTGGGCTGGAGTGGCTTTATCGTTTTTTCCAGGAACCGGGGCGGTTGTGGAAACGATATCTCGTTACAAACAGCCTTTTTATCTGGTATCTCATAACAGGGGTTTTTAGTAGTGAAACAAAAAATAATAAATAAACCGGCCATCTGGAATAGAGGTGATATCCTTGCTTTTGTTCATTTAGAAAAAGCGGCTGGTACGACATTTATTCATATATTACGGCACAATTTTTTAATGCAATACCTTGATGTGCGGCCCTTTTCACCTAAAAGCCAGGGACAATTCCTGAATAAAGACTATCAAATTGCGCGACGTATTTTACCTGGTTTGCGTTGTTTGGGCGGGCATTCTGTAAAACCTTATTTAGACCTTCACTTGAATGATGAACGAATAAAATATATAACCATATTCAGAGATCCAGCAAAACGTTATGTTTCCCAATATGAATACTGGACTGATCGCCTGGGAAAGAAACTTTCCTTCGAAGAATTTCTACAACTAGATGAAACGAGAAACTTCCAAACACGAAAAATTGCTGGTTCTGAAGACTTCGACAAAGCAATCAATATTCTGGAAAAGCAAATGTTGTTAATTGGTTTTGTTGAAAAATATGATGAATTTCTTGTTTTATTAAAAAATAAGCTTGCGCCCGAATCTTTTGACCCAAGATATAAGCGCCTAAATGAAGGACGAAAATCAGTTTCTGCTGAAAACTTACTGAAAAAACACAAGAATCAGATTGAAGAAATAAACAACCTTGATATGAAGCTTTACCAATACGTCATGGAGAATATTTACCCGCATCAGATAGAAAGTTTCCCTGGTGATATTGAAAAAGCATTACGAGAATTTCAGGAATGGAACATCAGGACTGGTCCCATAATGTGGCCACGTTATACAGACTTTGTTTTTAGGAAAGTCTATCTGGAACCAGTTACAGGAGGACTTAGGATCTTGAATAGATTGCCTTACAAAGGTTCATATTGAAATTGTGTTAAGGAATCCTGGTTAATTCCTCCATTCATGGCGAACCCTTCGACAAGCTCAGTGCGATCGGTTTTGACTGGACAGGAATTCGGAACACTTATTGATAAGTCTCGCCCCGTCATATTTTGAATACAAAGGACATCAACAATTTATTCCAGGT
>CAZIJT010000050.1:0-15976 GCA_964539595.1 uncultured Thiohalophilus sp.
AGGACATCGCCCTTTCACGGCGGTAACAGGGGTTCGAATCCCCTTGGGGACGCCAAATAAAACAAAGGGTTACAGAGAATGTAGCCCTTTTTTTATGTCTGTACGAAAATCCATACGAAAAACTGTTTTTATTTTCCCCCACTCCCGTACATTAACGAAAGTGTACCAAATGTCCGATATAGATTAGGTTCTGTATTATACTGTTATAGTTAAATCAATAATCCCGTCAATAAATATGTTGGTTACCAGAGAACGCGAAAAGCTCCTAAATGCACTGATTTTCTTCTCAGAGAATGTCATGCATCCTGGAAAAACAAAGCTTTTCAAGCTATTAAATTATCTCGATTTTCTTCATTTCGAAAAAACTGGCCGTAGCGTTACCGGATTACAATACTCTGCATGGGAGCGTGGTCCTGTGCCTGTAGAGTTAAACCGTGAGTTAAAGCACCCCAGAAAAGACTTTATTTCGCACCTAGTTAAGGATAAGGAAAAACTACCAAATGGGCTTACCCGTCATGTACTCAAAGCACGAAAGAAATTTGATGATAAATACTTTTCTGCATTTGAACTTAGCCTTATGGAAGAATTAGCGAAAAAACACTTCCGGGATAATGCAGAAGAAATGAGTGAATCAAGTCACTTTAAAACAGGGCCTTGGCACGAGGTATATGAAGTACAAAAGAATGTGTCGGGTGAAATACCATATGAGCTTGTTTTACAGAGAAGAGGAAATAAAGACGATATGGATATTCTTGAGCTAGCAAAAGAACATCAGGAAATAAAAAGAAATTACGGATGAGTGCACCGTTACCTGGATTTGTTTATTACGACCCTAACTTTGTGTTCCATGATGGGGAAACTGGAAAAAAACTGTTTGTAGTACTTTGTGATTCACCGCTTGATGATCAACTTGTTGTTGTTGCAAGGACAACATCTAATTCTAAAACTGATCCCATTTTTGGGTGTTACTTAGATACATTCCCACCATGTTTTCATCTCCCTGACAACATAAATAACTTTGATACAGATACATGGATAATGCTCGACTGGGTGGTTGAATATGATGCAACCAAACTACAGTCAATGATACGAACGACAGACTTATCTGTTGAGCACACAATAGCCTTGCTAAATTGTGGTGCAAATTGCCAGTATTTGGATAAATGGCAAGTAGATGCACTTAAAAAAGAGGCGGAAAGACTTAGTCCGAAGTAAGAGGGAGCACATTCCTTGGCAGGGTGAGGTATTTATAGGGAGTAAATGCAACCCTATGCATAGATAGGGGCATACCTTTTAGAGATAGCCCAGCAGACAGGCTTATAGCAGGGAGAAATCACCTTGTGGGCTTAAGCCTTTCCGGTGAAAAGGCATCATTGTTCAGCCTGTCCATTTCACCCGGTAAAAATAAATCATGCCGGGCAAGATAGGTGGCTTGTGATTCGAAAATAGGCGGATCGGATGGGTCGAACGAGTCGCGAAACCACCAGGCCGAGGGAAGCCCTCGATTAGCCCGTAAATTGCCTTCATGGCACAAGGACGGCAGTGTTTCGCCAGCGCCGCCTAGCCTCTTCCTTTCAGCTTCCGGGGCATCAAAAACCCACCAATATTTTGGCCGCGTGCCGGGTTTTAGCTTGATCCAATTATCCAGGATCATTTCTTTAACCTTTTCCCATTCAGTGCGGCAGAGCTTTTGTTTGCACGACGGGTATTCATAATCCAGGGCTTCAAAAGGATTATGATCATCGGGCAGCTGTTGTTCGGACATAATGGCATAAGCCTCAGGGCTGACCGGCAGCTCCCGCTTGCGTCGTGCCCGCCGTGTTCGGTTGGTAGGCATTCAGCTTCCCCCCGGTCTGCCAGGCTTGGCATGTAGTGGCTCTATATCAAGATTTAAAGCTTTCAGCGCCTGAATCATTGCGGCACGTGAATCACGCTCAACAGTTAGTTGCGGATGTGATTTGATTTGATCAAACCGATCTTTTATCGCTGCGCCATCCGTTTTTATGATTTCCTGAGCCTGTCGCATTCTGTCAAAGGCCTCCAGCGCGGTCTGCAATAATAGAAGCCCGGCAACATCATCAATCGAAAATTCATCAATGATCTTTGACCACCAGTCCGCAGCCTCAGGGCTTAGTGTCTTGTGTGATTTTGGTATCGTGGTCATTTTTTTAAAAGGAAATCCTTAGTTTTGTAAAAATTGTTGGATGACATCGGTCCCAGAAGCGAATGGAAAAGACTTTTCACCCACCCCTCCCGGTATGCGTCACTCACTTAATGAACCTAGCCAAGCGCCTTGCTTCGTTTGCTTCGGCCCAACTCGGAAGAAAGATTGAAGGAATGGTTTCTTTGCAGGTGGGCTGGTGTTAGCTACCTTGAACGAGATCAAAGTCTTCGAATCAATCGAAGCATGTATATCGCAATCAGATGATGGCGATATAATCGTGACCTCAACCAGTTTGCCGGATAGATTCAATGTAATTTTATCGCCTGCTCTCATCTGCTGCACCTCTCCAATTAAACTGCCCCAGTGACCATTGCCAGCGAGTTAGTAGGAACCAGGCTGACCCTTTCAGTTACTTTCAACGTAACCAGGCCTTTCTGGAAATTTGTAGAGTTATGATATGAATATTCGAAAAAGGCCTCCTGTCGATCGAACAGTGAAGCGGCACTAGCAAAATCCGAAACTAATGCAGTGCCGCTTGCAATGGCGGTGCTCGTAATCACTGGGTACCCCCAAAGCACTGGTATCCCCATGGCGCGTGGTGCACCGGCTGCGTATTCGTCAGTCGATGCACCAGTTTTACGCACCTCGATGTCGTACCAATCCTGTGGGTTCAAAACGATCCCGGACGTTGAGAAGTCAGTCAGCTCTAATTGCTTGATCATCTCGCGGATGATGTCGATTTCATTAGTCAATTGTGGAGATTGCACTGTGTAAGCCACTGCATTTGCCAGCAGGCCGTTCAACTGACCATTTGAACCGGTGCCGTTTAATATCAAATTTTCTTCTTTCAACCGCAGGCCATATAACAAGCGTGTTTGTAAAAAGGCATCAAGCACACCAGAATCTTGAAGAACATTTTTCGAGACGTTGATGTAATGCCCGATAGTGATTACCGGTTGATGTGATAGAGTAAAGGTGAGCCCGGATTCGCCAAAGGAAACATTTTCAAACGCTTCTGGGGAACCGCCGACTTGTTCGCCAGCACTATTCGTAAAGACATCTTCAATCGGATATTCAACCGCGGCCTCAGTGGTTGTGCCAGCCATAAGCAGATCACGAAGGAACAGCTTTCGACGTGCACCTTCTGCAATAGGTGGGCGCATTGTGTTGGTTAATGGGTCGTTTTGTGATCCGGTAGATAAAATCGCTGCTTTGATTTCATTCTGCGTAAGATTAAACCTTCCGCAGTCGGCTCCCTTTTTAAGAAAATCCTGGCATTGCTTCGATTGAGCGATGCGTTCGCCAAGTGTTGCAGTCGGTACATTGGATTGATGCCCGCTCTTTGTTTCTAAATATTGTAGCCGTGAATCTGTTTTAGCTGACTTTAAGCAAACAGCATCAAATAAGCCGCTCAATGTGTCGGATATTTTCTTTTCGTAGTTCATTTTATTTCGCCTCTCGGATTGCAATGGTTAGGGTTTCAATCGCGCAAATAATGCGATTGATCTTAGTAACACCTTGTTCATCACAAAAAAGGCTGCCCCAATCTCCGGCCGCAACTGATTTGGCCTGAGATCGCGACAATCCACCATTCTCCCGAAGGTGGCGCTCAATGTTTCTTTTACTTAGCGCGGCGTTTTTCATCGCCACTAACCTTGTGTTTTCATTTGCTGGCAATGCGACCAGGCTGATCTCAGCAAGGCGCGAGATTTGTTTAATATATCGAATGTCGCCGTGCATCGTTGATACAACACCTGCAAAACCGATTGAGAATTGCAAGGCGTTAATTTTCATTAATTCGTAGGCTTCGCGCCCGCGTTTTGTGCCTAAAGCCAACCGGCCGCGGACAAGCAATCCGTAGTCATCTTCGATCATCGAAATCCAAGCGCCAATCGGCTCATGGGAATCGTGAGACCACAGCATTGCTGGTGATGTGTTGTTTTGTTTGTGCCGTTTGATTGCAGACGCGAACGCGCCTTTTACAATGACATCGTTTTGCAGGTCGGCTGGTAAGCCAAAAGTTGAAACGTAAGCTGAAAAAGTGCCAGTGTCGTTAACTGTTCCGCGCTTGGTTTCAAGTATGTGGGTGTTTTTTGTTAGCATCTCGCTAATGCCTCAACTAGTAATATGTCACTAGCAGGCATCAACGACTGCGACTTACTGCATCTCGCAGCAAGGTGTGAAAGGTTGAATAAAGTATAGTGCATGTTAGTGAACCAAGCCAGAATTATTCTTTGGCTCTGTTTTAATGCAGCACCTTGGTCGGATCAAAAAACAAAATTAATTTGTCATTTTCTTGATCGAAAAACTTAAGCATGGTTTTGCCAGCCGCCGCCAGATCGATTTCCGCATAAACCTTCAGGCTGCCGTTTTCTATCCGCCTCTTTACATCAGCGGCAGTTTCAGGGTTTTGAGCTGCAACCATTTTTAAACCGTGATCAAACAAAATTGCAGTTGATTCGGTTATCATTTTGTAAACTTGAGCCACGTCCAGTTCATTCGTTTCGTTGTTAGTCATTTTCATTTCCTCCAGGAAAAAATCGGTGTAACCCGCTTATCTTCTGTTGTACTTCATTGGACATAATTGGATTTATTAATATCTCGTTTTATTACCCTTAGGGAGGGTTAGGGACAGTTTAAAGCTATTTACCCTTTTTTCTCTTATGAGTGAAATATAAAGAAAATAGGTAAAACGTCTAAAACCCTCCCTACCCTCCCTGTTTTAGGATTTCAACGACAATCCTACGTACATAATTACGCTGGTTTTGCGCTTATTGAAGCCTCGATCTGTCAATTGACGCCCGAAGGCTGTTTGCTTGAATGCCCAGCCGATATTCGCCTCAGCCCAGCGTTTGTAGTCGTCAAATAGCTCGGTTGCTCCAGTATAAAAGTCAGCTCCCGTGCAGCATCTATCGTCAATCCACTGGCCGATAATATCCATGTCATGCTGGTACTCATCAGTTGCGGCTTTAACCTCAGCGGGCGGCATCAGGCCGATTTTCTGCCATTCCAGACAACCAGCAATGGCCCAATTCAGAATGCCCGGCAGTTCCTTACGTAATTTTTCAATCAGCTTCCGGTCGCGTTCTTTTGGTGGAATTGTTATGTCGAAAGGGATCAAAATAATCCTTCTCCAGATTGCATGATCAGTACCGCGAATTAGCGGCCGGTGATTTGCCGCCAGCCAGATTTTAAACTGAGGTGCGAATTCGATAGGGGATTGGTGCAACCCTCGTGCGACGATCGTATCTCCGCCGGTAAGTTGTTTGACCATACTTTCGGATAGCCGTTGCCCGTCTTCAACCTCGCTAGATAAAACCACACGCGAACCACGAAGGCGGGACACGTCGGGTGACGCATCACTTCCAGATTTGTATTTATTGACCATTAACGTCTCAGCGCTTGACTGCGTGGCGTAATCACACAATAACGCTTTAATGATCGACTGGAAGACGGTTTTCCCATTTGCGCCTGTGCCTAATAGAAAAAACAAAACTTGCTCGGTTGTCAGGCCGGTTAGCGAGTAACCGATTGCACGTTGTAAAAATTTGATTAACGGTTTGTTATTGCCCATCGCCACGGACAAAAATGCAAGAAATTCTGGACACGCGGCATCCGGATCATATTCAATGTTTGTGGTTTTTGTTATGTGGTCTTCGCGCCGTGGTTCTCGTGGCCTGCCAGTACGTAGATCAATGGTCCCGCTCATGCATCCCAGCAACATAGGATCGCAATCGAATTCGCCAGGTGATAAAGGCAATTCACATTTTACTAACTCGTAGACCGCTTTAATGCGGGCGCCACTCTCACTACGTGCGGCATGTTTAACTAATGCTTGCCGTCTGTCGGGATCTGATTCTCTAACGGCATCAGCATAAATATTCAAAATAATTTTTTTAGTTGCTCGAACAATTTCACCAGAGTGATCGGCTTGCCAGTACCCATCTTTATAAAACAACCATGTTTTCGTCGGGTGGCAATACCGCCAGTCAAGACCACTCTTATCGACAAATCGATCCGCGTTACCAACATCCGTTGAACGATAGTTCTTTGGTGAGGGTGGATCGTCCACGCTTAATTGACTGTTATCAGCATGCGATTCAGCCATTAGGACATTCGCCGCGTAGTCAGGGTCATCTTTCCAGTCGTTAGGATCGTTTCCGCGATCATCTTTAGGAAGCGAAACATTTATGATCTTAGTCATGCGTCGATCTCCCGTAGTACACGAAGCTGGATCGGGTCATATATTTCCGCGATTCTTGCAGCGACATTATCGAGATTACCTTTTCCGAATGCAGCAGCGGCACAAGCATTGCCTTTAAAGTGATGAAAAACAGCGGAGTAAGCCGAGGCCCAGCCTTCGCATACAAACCAGTCAAGCTTTCTATTTAACGTGTTTCCTAGCAACAAGGCATTTCCTGAAATTGATCCAAAACTTTGTTTGGCACCGCTCGAATTTACGCACTGCACGGCTGTGAGTCTTTGGGATTCGAGATCACGGACAGGCACAACGATACAATCTGCATCCTGACCAATGACAGCCCCGCTGACCTTACATCGGCCAGCACCACCAGCAGTTGTAATGCCCTTTTTTATCGCGTAGGAGTGCGCTGCCACGGCTTCATCGGTGCATCTTGCACGTATCCATATTTTTGCGGCATACGCGCCCGTGTTAGTTTTCTGTGTTGGTGGAGCTTTCTTTGCCGGGGCAGGTTTTATATCGGCAGTTTTTCCTGGCATATATCCATTTGCGCGGGCCACATAAAACAAAGTTCTGATTGTTACCGGCCCGGGCTTGAACGAGCGCCACGCGCTGCGTGCAGCCTTTTCGTTGTAGCTGTCGGACTGCATCGACCAGGCATCCCATATAGGGAGGCCTTCTTCGCCGAATTCGTCTTTAATCGCCATGCCGATTTTAACCCACATATCGCGATCATCAGGCGGAATGACGGATAGTGCCGACTGGATTTCACCGATTAAGTTTGCCATACTTCGCATATCCATTATGATGTTGAAAAGAAGTTTCAGCCCCGCCTGCCAGCGGGGTTTTCTTTTTGGAATTTTGAATTGCTTGCCTGACGCGCCCGGATTGATTTATTGCTGGGGAGACAGTGTTCCGATGTGCGATCAGAATTTGATCAAGCGTAGGCACTTGGCCGTTGGCCTGATCCAGGAGATATTGTTTTGCTTTGTCGGGGGTCATGCTTAAGCCCTTGCTTTCTTTTCGCGCAGGGCTTTTAGTGCGCCTTCAATATCAAGGTCAGGGAGCTTTGCCTCCCATTCGAGTACGGATGTTTTGGGGATAAGTGTGCGCGCGCCAATCTTCACATATTCGGGGCCGACCCCAGCCTCCCATAAGCGATAAAGCGTCGGCAGACTGAAATTTTCTCGGGCGCAAAAACTCTTAGGATCGAAATTGACGACTTCGACTTGCTGCTCTTCCATCTTTGGCATCCTCTGGTTGGTTCAAGGTATGCCCAGATAATAGGAGCTAGAAAGGGAAATAGGTGCAGACGAAACGCGACTAAAAATATCAGGGTTTTATTGCGTAGCGTCCGATAGCGTTTTTTATATGCCGTTCTGCATTTTTTAGGTTTACATTGAGACCGGCCAGCCAGAAAATCACCAGCTTGTGGAATGTGGAGTGCTCTTTCTCATAACCGCTGTATGGTGCGATCCTTTCTCCTGGTATGGCCTCTTTAAAGTGCCTTGCAAGGCAATATATACCGCCGATATAACGTTTAGCTAGCCTGTTTTTACCTTCCTCCCCTACACTCAGATCAGCGATCAAGCCGTCGATTATTCCTATCAGGGGCACTGCACGCATTCGGTTTTCTCGGGTAAAAAGGCATGCGGCCATGAATCGGCCTTTTGAGAAAATCCGATCCATTAAATATGCTTGCCGGTAACAAAACTGGTGATCAATATGACCATATGGGAGAAACTTTTTTTCTATAATGGTATCAAGATACTGAGCATGTATTTCTGGAAGCCATGCATAGCAAGCCCGTATAGTTTCTAGAGCCTTAGAATGTTGTCCTCTTGCCTCGTGTATCTTATTTAAGGCCACTTTTAATCTTTTAATGGTCTTCTTGTAATCCGTCCGTGTAATGTATGTTCTATCCCCCCCATGCTTTGATTTAATGTAAGGGGCATGGAGTGTATCAACCTGATTATGGTAGCCGGTAGCATCCTCTAAGCCTACGGTGAGTAGCTGGAGTATTTTTATATCAGATATGCCGGTTGCTGCCTCAAGACCTGGTCGTATTTCAGGTGGGCTGATCGTCATATTGTCATAACATAAGTATTTTTTCATGACAGCATTTTCACCTGATCAAACATCTCTTGTCTGTCAGACTTGATCCACTTGGCATAGTGCTTCTCTATCATCCTGACGCTGGTTCCTACATTCTCAGCTAAGACATGAATGTTGATACCTGCCTTTAATGCACGGCTGATATAGGTATGGCGTAGGGCGTACAGAGTCGTTTTTTTAGGAAGTTTGGCTGCTTTAACGGCTTCTTGCATGGGCCGGTGCTGGTGTGATCGTTTCCACGGCGTCCCATCATCTTTTACGTGAAGGTGGGCGGTAGGCAATTTATCCTTTGCCAGCATTTTAAAATGGGTTATTGCGTCATTTGAAAGATAACAATCCCAGACTTTCAGCTTCCCTTTACCCTTGCGTGATTGAAGCCTTAAAGTGCCGTGTATAGGGTCAAAGTCCTCAACTTTTGTTGCAGCGAGTTCCCCGTATCTCACACCTGTGAGAAGGGCACTTTTAATCAGCTTATGAAAACCACCTGTCGTTTTCTTTAATAGTCGGTTTATCTGGCTTTCATTGAGAAAAACCTTTCTTGCATCACCCACATCCTGAAAGGGTTCAACTGTGGCCCAGCCCTCATTGGTGGTAATGATTCGATTCTTATATGCCAAGTTCAGGGCGGCTTTAAAGTAATTCAGTAAACGGTTAGCACCATCTTTTGATTTTCTGACATCTTCCTCATCATCTGAAATCCTGACTAGGGAGTTTTTCCAGTCATTCACCTGTTTGATTTTGAGCTTGCTTAGCTGGACTTTGCCAAGGTCAGGAATGACGTGCTTGTATAACCTGGTCTTGGCATCATAGGCCGAGTTTTTGCCCTTGTTGATCTCCAGGTGCTTTAAATAATCATCAATGACCTCTTTGATGGTGTACCCGGCCTTTTTGACGGTTCCAGCCTGAGAAAACCATTCGCGGGCTTGTTTTTGGGCTGCATCAAACTGCTCATCTACCGGAACGGTATCTAGGCCGCCGATAGAGTAGAAACGCTGGCTTTCCCCTACACGCAAACGAGCCACCCACGTCTTGCTTCCATTGGGGGTTACACGAAAACCGACATAGCCGCCTTTCTGGAGCTTATGCCAATATGGCTCCCGTCTAGGGGATAATTTCGTACGCTTTCGTTTTGAGTCGATACTGTTTATCACGGCGATAACCTCTGTACTAAAACTATACGAAAAAACGTACAGAGAATCAAGGAAACGGAGAGATATTATAAGATAATAAAAACAACAGGTTACTGTTGTCTATGGGTGTCTGAAAGTATCTAAAAGTATCAAAATTCGCCCTTTCACGGCGGTAACAGGGGTTCGAATCCCCTTGGGGACGCCATCTTATCCCCCAGATTGATGCCAATACGGTAATTGATCTGGCATTCATGAGTGGCCGGGTCCAGCGAGACCTGGCCTATCACGTTCGTCAGGAAGTCCTTAAGGGCTTCCCGGCTCAGGGATTCCATATTTTCTGCAATTCCGCGCAGAAATTGTTCGATCTTAGCTTCGGATATATTGTCGAGCATTGATGCGGCTGTATATTCGGTTTCCAGGCGGCCGATTTCAGACAGCAGGGCATTTCGATCACATTCCAGTTTGTCTACTTCTCGTAGGGCAGGGGCGGGATCCTTCAGATTAGATGCCATTTCCATCATTTTCGATATGCGTGTTTCAAGTTCCGCAGCATCCGTGCGTTGGTTTTTTGCGGGATCTGCCTGGTGTGCCTCACGGTACTTCATAGCTTCTCGAGTAAGCTGCTTGACGAACTCCGGCGATAGCAGGTCTTTCATGACTTGATCGAGTATTGCTTTTTCCAACCGATGTTGGCAGACCTTTCGGTTTTCCGTAGTCGATTTGGCTGAGGTCGCGTATCTTTTCCCGCCATTGCCATGCCAGGGATCGCCTTTCGGCGTCTTGAGTATCCCCGTCAAAAGATAGTTGGCCGGTGTTCTACGGTTTCTCGAATTCGAGCTTTGCTCAAGCTGAGTCAAGATTACCTCAGCTTCTTCGGTTGTGATCAAGGCTTCATGGGTGTTCTCAGCAATAACCCATTCCGAGCGAGGTCGGCGTTTAGTGCCGCCCTTATATCCTGAACCCTTGGTATGTTCATTGTGAACATTCCAGACGGTGTGCCCAGCATAGGTCAATGCGTTCCATTCCATACCAACTGCACTTGTTTTGGCGATACCCAAATCGAGTTCATTGAGAATCCGCGTTCGAGAAATACCCTCGGCACGCATCTTGAGGTAGCGAGCAATCACGGTGGCGTCCTTACTGGGTTCCAGTCTGGATTTAGTAACGGCTTCTCCTTCTCGTATGGCACCGGTTGGTATTTTTACCAATTGGTATCCCTTGGGTGCACGACCACCTGCCCGGTAACCTTGACGTACATTTTCTGCCATTCCAGCCAGGCCTTTTTCTTTGGACATGAGGCTGTGTAGCTCGTCGAAAACTTCCATGACTCCAACGATGACCATATCGGCGATTGGATCGGACTCCGGAAGTTTGGAATAGAGAATTTGTATATTCCGTTTCTTGGCTTCGTGTTTGAACACTTGAGCCATGTACCGTCGCCGTGAAAGGCGACTGGTGTCAACCACTAGCAGCGTGTTCCAGGTGCGGGATGAGGATTTTAGGTCAGAGAGTAGACGTTGGAATCCAGGACGATTTTCGTCTTTGGCAGACTCCACAACATCTGAGTATTCTTTGGCAATGATGATGCCCTGGCTAGTCGCCAGATTCTGAAGTTCCCTGCGTTGAGCGTCGATGGAGACGTCCTTCCGATCCTTGCTGGAGCGCAGATAGATTGCTGCTGTTTTCGTTTCTTTCTTCATTGGACACACCCTCTATTAATAAAGGTAGCACGTAGCTGACCGCAGCCCGAAGATCAGGTTTGCCGATTGAAGGCAACATCTTGATTTCAGATTTATTGGTCACTTCGCTAACTCGGTAGAGGTCCAATTGATTGCACTGACTATAAAAACAGACATGTGCGGATTCTAACGATGTGAGGTGATTTAAACTTGTCTGAAAGATATGTCCTTGGGTCGACCTTTCGTGCTTGATTTTGCTGTTTAAATATATTTATCCATTATCGACTTCGCCAGGCCCTGAATCGATCCGGATTAGAAATATTTTTTGTGTTGGTTTTTCTGTTTCAACATCAGTCATGAGTTGGTGGAATCGATCTAGTGTGCGCGTGTTGATATGTATGATCAAGTTATTAAGGTTTGTCCAAAACCAGATAGAGCCTTCCTGGTGTATAGCCGATCTCGTTAGCGGCTCTCTGGATAGGAGTAGTTTTTGTCAGGACTATAAGTCCATTAGATGGCACATATTTTAATCGCTGAGGGTTTAATTCCCCGCAGCTTTCTGCGGGGTAGTTTATTTAAACATGGTTCACACTTTAGAAAAAAAGCGTGCAGGTGTTTCAAAATAGAAATTCTGTAGGGTAACTAATTGAATAATGTTCACAATTTTTGGTCATACCATCCAGAGGGTTAGTAATCAAGTCGGAAACATCGCCCCACAGGGTGCGCTTTCGAGCACATTCATTTCTGTTTCGATCGGTAACATGCGAAGGGAAGAAGTACAACAAGGAGAGGAAGCAATGAAAATCGATTTTTCCAGCGTCAACCTGCAGTATTTAATTCACGTTCGTGACATAGCACGAGAAGATCCCGATGTAGCTGCGCCTCTGCTGGGAATGTCGCCAGAACTTGCCACCTTGCTGGCACAGGCACCGAGTGAATACCTGAGCAAAATCGCAGAGGTTAAAGTCCCACTGTTGGCCGCGCGCGGTGATGCGGTCTGGTGGTATCGGCTTTTCACGGCGCTTGCCGAAGAAAACCCGGAAGAGATTGATGCGGTACTTCAGGCCGCGAGTCTGGCCGTACTTTCCTGATTACCGCCGGCATTCGTTAAATGCGTGTTACTAACCACGATCAGTTGCGTGCTCTCGTTGGCGGGCAGGAAAGAGGATCAAAAATTCTCGATAGCATTGAAGTCGTGGCCCAAACACGAAATACACTCGAGGCTGTTCATTTGGTTCAGTTAGGAGTCCGCGCCTCACTGGTGTGTCAGTTAACCGGCCTGACAAAGAAAGTCGTCAGCCGGCTGTATCCACTGCTTACCGGGATGCCATCACCGCCGGGGCAGGTGCCTTTCACGGATACGTGGTACTTGAAAAGCAATCGGCGCATGTTGCATGCGAACGTAGTGTGGTGCCTGTACCAACATCTGGAAAAAATTGGGCGTAGCAAATCCAGCATCTTGATCCATGTCTATGAGTCTTATACGGAGATCATGGATGCACCACTTCTGACGTTAACACGTGCTTTTTTTGTGCCTCGGTTGATCACTATAAATGCGTGGTACGAACAGTCCTGTGATCACTGTGGCATATCTTATATCGGCCCACTGGGCAATGACGGCTCGACTTGTCCAGCCTGTACTGAATACTTTAAGCGTCGTTGTCGCCGTTGCGGAACGGCCATTGAGTATCGTCCTGCTGGCAGGTGGAAGGTGACTTGTCCGGGATGCCATAAGCAACAGAAGCAAAGCAAGAAACGTCTTGCATGTGGGGCTACCCATGGCCATTGATAATCCTGATGCAGAGGTAGGACCTGATGCTGGGGCGGTGGTACTGGATATACGTTGTATCAATCTCTATGAACGAAACCCGCGGCATAGTAAGAATCCAGAATACGATCGGATCAAGGATTCGATCAGGCGCAATGGCCTGGATCAACCGTTGGTGATTACTCAACGACCGCAGGCAACGGATTACATCTTGTGTGCCGGTGGGAATACCCGCCTGTTGATACTGAAAGAACTGTATGAGGAAACCGGTGATACGCGGTTTGCTCGCGTTTCCTGTTTGTTCAGAGCCTGGAACCGTGAGTCGGATGTCCTGTTGGCGCATCTCAGGGAGAACGATCTTCGTGGCAGTCTTACTTTTATAGATAAGGCACGGGCGGTCTTCGAGGCCAAGCAGTTCATCGAAGAAGAGTCAGGGATAGGGGAGATCACCCACAAGGATCTTGCTATCAAGTTGCGTTCATCGGGTTATAGCATCGGCTCAACGCTGATCTGTCAGATGGCCTATGCCGTGCGGGCATTGCTGCCATTGATTCCGAAAGCCCTTGAGGCAGGTATGGGTGGTCGTAATGTGGTACGGATTCGAGCACTGGAGCGTGCCGCCAGCACGCTTTGGCAACAATGTTGTTCTGGCGGTGATAGTACGTTTGACGAAGTGTTTAAAGCCTTATGCCGTCGTTACGATGGATCAGATTGGGATACTGACGTATTGCAGGGTGCGATTGAAACCGAGATTGCCGAGGAGATGGAGATCAGCATCCATACTATCCGAATGATGCTTGATGCCGAGATTAAAGGGCGGGAATGGGTTATCCCAGAGTTTGTACCGATCAAAGAGCCACCCCATCCAGAAAGGTGTGATAGTAGTGACAAGAATAGGGTGGCGATCGACGTAGCCGATGATAAAGAAGAGGAGGACGCCAGTTTAGATTCTGTGAGTGAATCATCGCCGGTTTCAGTAATAGCACCGACTCCCCTACAGGATAATCTGGAGAAGGCTACTGTGGATATTTCCGAAACGCTGATTGACGTGAGTGATTCCAAACCAACGGATCTGAAATCTTTACGGGGTAGAGCCTGGACTCTGGTCGTGCGCCTTGCGCAACGAAATGGCATTGGTGATTTGATCATGCCGTTGTCCGGCAAGGGGATTGGCTTTGCATTGTGTGACGTGCCCGATCCTGCTTTGACAGATCAACTTGACGAAGACGCACTGGCTCAGGTTTGTATCCTTTGGTGGCAACTTGCGGCGTGTTCAGAAATGACCTTTGCACCGATTGAATCGATCGCACCTGCCTTGCCGAGTGATTCAGTTCTTCGACGTGCGCTTGAAGATCAGGATGCGGAATTACTTTTCAATAGTATCTGGACGCTCGATCCTGGGCATACCGGTTATCGCTTATGGCAGTCTCTTCATGATCGGGACTGGCGTGACTTGATCAATCTTATGGATACCTATCGGTGTATTCGTCACCTGGCCGCTGAAACAGGCGCAACGATCTGGGAGTAGATATGATGGAGGGTACAAAAGAAGCAGATCTTATCACTGCCGTTTTGATGTATGCGATGCGTTGTCTGGCCGAAGGCGATCAGACCGCGTTACGCAATATGAATTTTGGTATCAAAGAAATCGAGGCGTTGCGCGAGATGCGTGTCGCTGATCTCTATCGTGTCGAGTCGCTCCGCGCGCACTGTTTGGACATTGCGCTCAACCGGAAAGTGTACTGGCCCATGATCGAACACCTGGGTGATCAAAGGGCGATGGAAGATACGATTCAGCTTTTAATTTCTGCAGATGCTCCGCAGGAGATGATGCAGGTATTGTTTGGGTTGAATCAACGCGACTACACACGGCTGCGCCGAACCCTCCTTGTCGATCCTACCGTTGGGCGTCCACCTGAACTGGATGAGGCGGACTCGCACCAGCTTTGGGATGCGTGGTCGAGCCGAGTCGATGGTGAGGAATCCGGTTTGCTAACACCGGTGCAATACCTGGACATTCATAGTGAAACCAGTTTGTCGATGCGCGCTATCTGGAACCAGACGCAGCGTTGGGCGCAGTACGGAAACCTGAATGGTGAGATCGACAAGGAAGCTGTTTAGGCGGGTGCCAATGAATGAAGATCCCGTCGCCATTCGATCAGAGACGCGTGCGCTTGATGCGCTGATTCAGGCGACCATTGCACAGGCCGAGGCTTCTACAGATCAGGGGCCGGCCGACAGAATGCTCTTTCTCGGGAACAGGCATCAGTCGTTCCCGACCGCCGTGGTTAACGATCCCGTACTCGAACCGGTCGACAAACTGGTCTGGATGGTCATCATGCTCTCGGTTCGTGAGACCGGTGGCAGCACGGCCTTTCCGGGTTATGACGCGATTGGCAAGATGGTCAACGTATCATCCAGATCAACGATCGCCCGTGCGATTGCTATATTGCGTGCGACACGCTGGTTGACCCTCTGCGCCCGGATACGCAAAACCAGTGGACGGTTTCGCGGTAACGTCTACGCACTGCATGACGAGCCGCTGCCACTTGCCGATGCGTTGCATCTCGATTCCGACTATATGTCCTTTCTTGCTCATTCTCTTGGCCATGGTCACGCACGTGTCCGCAGGGTTGCGCAAGCTGTGCTCGATTCAATAGATGAAGATATTCAGATCGGTCAGGATGTCTGTGCTCACGATCATCCCATTGAGCAGCGAATACAAAGCACGGTGGCCACTCATAGTGGACATCCCCGCCGCTTCTTTTCTTTCACCATGAACGTTGTTAGTCAGTTGCGTAGTGAGTCAACTGAACATAAGGGAAGCGGTATTCACCATGATCAAAATTCGAACGCCGCTGAGAACCGAGTTCGAAATTCGAGCGTACAAAAATCGAACTCGGGTAGTAGTAGTTATAT
>CAZIJT010000051.1:0-6388 GCA_964539595.1 uncultured Thiohalophilus sp.
ATCGAAGAGTATGTCCTCTCCGCTTATATTCAGGCCGTTAAACCTGATTGATGGACAACACTTAAAAACAATTCCCGAGAAAAAAATGGAAAACAACAAGCCCCTGAAAAAATTTATCTATGGCGTTCTTGTTCGCAGGCTAGCGCTAGCGGCGCTGGTGATTGCCGCCGTGTTTTCATTCATATCCTATTATCAGTCCAGCGATATGATCATCAATACCGTGGTCAAAGTTTCAAACCTGAAGATTGATATGATTCGCGCGCAATTCCGGCAGCTAATGAAAAAAGGCGATCTTGAAACAAAGCAGGCGCTGATAGAGGCTATTAACTACCCTCCCGGTTCCCGTATTAATATCCCGGAAGGACATTATGTTTATGCCATGATTTATGACAACAAAGGCCAACATAATGAAACCTATGAAGACAGCGACTATTCTGGGTTAAATGCTATAAAGCAATATATACGCGAGCTACCGACAGAGTATCCGGATACCGATAAACTTAAACACTCAATAATCGAGATTAACGAGCGCCCATATATCTACGTTAATACACGTATGGTTGCAAACACAGAGCAATCACCCATCTATATGCATGCTGTCTTTGCCCTGTCAGATCAGGCTATCGGCATGGTTGAAAATCAGATTATAAAAACAATTTTATATGTTTTTGCCGTGGTCTTTTCTACTACCCTGCTGCTCTATCCTGTCATCACCCATCTAACTGGACGGCTCTCTGACTTTTCTTCCAACCTGCTCAATGCCAATCTGGAAATGCTGGAAGTATTAGGCGCAACCATTGCCAAGCGCGACAGTGACACCGATGCGCATAATTACCGCGTTAGCATTTATGCCATACGGCTGGCTGAAGCAATTGGCCTTGGCAAAAAAGAAATCCAGTCATTAATTAAAGGCTCCTTTTTACATGATGTCGGTAAAATAGGCATTCGCGATAACATCCTGCTCAAGCCCGGAAAACTGGATGAAGAAGAATTTGAAACCATGAAGGAACACGTCATTCATGGTCTGGATATCATTCATAAATCGGACTGGTTGAAAGATGCTGAAGATATCGTCGGTGGCCACCACGAAAAATTTAATGGCAACGGCTATCCTCAGGGCATTGCCAGCGAATCAATTCCTGTCACCGCCAGAATCTTTGCCATTACCGATGTCTTCGACGCCCTGACTTCCCGCCGCCCTTATAAAGAACCGTTTTCATTTGAAAAGACTATGGGGATTCTGGAACAGGATAAGGGTACACATTTTGATCCTGAGCTAATTGATAAGTTCAGTATCATCGCCCAGGATCTGTATGATGAGTTTTCCGGGCGCGACGATGACCGGCTTAAAGACCAGCTTCGTGATCTAACCAGTCAATACTTTCAAAGTGGCATCGACACACTTAGCTACTGAATACTCCCTTTTACGTCACCACACAGTGATTCCCTGTAGGTACGGCTTCAGCCGTAGATGCTCGCCTCATGGTGCCCGTAAGGGTAGAAGGCGAACCTACAGAGAGCCACTGCAAGCCCCACTTAAAAAAGTTATCGACTACTCGGTGCGCTACCATCCCGGCCTGAGTTTGCTTCATTGGTATCCCGGTTAGTAGAATCCGATCCGCTACTCCGTGTAGTAATATTATCAGCATTCCTGCCTTTGCTCACACCCTGACTCGAATGGCGGTTGGCCTTCAATTCTTTTTTGGCCGTCTGGCAATCAGCAATATTATTAAATTTACGGGTTTGATATTTACCACCCGCCCCTGTACCACCGGAACCATAATCCCGATAATAATTTTCACAATACGTGACACCCTTGTTTTGTGCCACACACTTACTGATTAATTGTTCACGCTCAGGTGCAATCAACGCTTCTCGTGATTTCTCACAACGAGCCGCCGCATCATTTTCACCTTGAATATTTCCAGCCATAACAGGAAATACAATTAGTGTTGTAACGACGCTCATCAAGAAGTAATCGGTCAATTTTCTTTGTTTCATATCGCCTCCTAAAAAACAGTTAACTATCCATTTAGATCTCACCAACTATCCCACCTTATCATAAGCCATTGATATACATTGCATTGACAACGCTTTGGCGGAATTTGACTACCTTTTTAGCACATTCGAACTGAGTATTTCCAGTGTTTATCTGTCAAAACATCGAATACAGAAAATACGTGAGGATAAAAATGTTTAACAAAAATAACGCTAATACTGTTTCACAAAAAACGTTGCGTCAATCTATACCTTATGTAGGCATCGGCTTACATACAGGTAAAAAAGTATCCATGGTGGTTAAGCCTGCTGAAGCCAGCAGTGGCATTAACTTCATCCGTAAGGACGTACCCTCCGGTGAAGGTATGATTGCGGCGCATTGGTACAATGTAATCGACACGCAAATGTCCACTATGATTGGTAATGAATATAAGCATAGTATCAACACGGTTGAACATTTGATGGCAGCCTTACGGGGTTGTGGTGTCGATAATGCCATCGTTGAAATTGATGGGCCTGAAGTGCCGATTATGGATGGCAGCTCTGCACCCTTTGTTGCAACTATTGAACGAATAGGCACGGTTAACCAGGCTGCGCATCGACATGCCATCTGGATTCAGCGACCCATTGAAATACGCGATGGGGATAAGTACGCGATTTTGATGCCCTCGAATACCCCGCGTATAACCGCGGAAATAGCCTTCGATAATAAGGCTATTGGTACTCAGACATATTCCGTTGAGTTGGTCAATGAGGCATTTCATAATCATGTGTCCCGCGCCAGAACGTTTGGTTTTAAGCACCAGATTGATGAGCTGCAAACTCGCGGTTTGATTCAGGGTGGCTCCTTGCACAATGCTATTCTGGTTGATGGTGACCGAATCATTAACAAGGAAGGTCTGCGCTACAAGGATGAATTTGTGCGTCACAAGATACTGGATTGTCTGGGTGATTTGGCATTAGCCGGTGTTCCCATTTTAGGACACTATTATGCCCGCAAACCTGGGCATGCATTAAACAATGCGCTGATGCACAAATTGTTTGATGAACGCGGCTCCTGGTCGTACACAACGGTGGATGACTTTGAAAGGTTAATGGGTATACAGGTAGATCAAACTACTGCCACACCTGAGCCTGTTGCACAAAGATTGTCTGCTGCGCAGAAATAAGCCCTCACGACACAAGGACGTGTTATTTTTAAACGAAAAATTAACCCGGTAAAAATAATTAGTTTGATTCCTTGCTCTTTCCAGCAGAATAATAAACTTCCCCGTCGCAAGCGGACGGGGTATCCGCGTATGTAGGTTCGCCTTCTACCCTTACGGGCACCATGAGGCGAACATGTGCTGCTGAAGCCGCACCTACAATAGATCTACTAACGGCTAGGCAATTGTCAGTAATAATTGTGTCGTAAGAATATAACGATAACGGTTTTCAACCAGCTATGTGGGATAAAGATGAAACTGTATAGAGCAAATTATTTTATTCCTGTTCCGTTACGATTAAATTAATACTCAGATCACCGAAAATCCAACCTCAGCACGGTATAAGCTGACACCTTAGAATCTGAATAGCGCAGCTTGACAACCCAGTGATCAGGGCGTAATTTCATACTAAATATACACTCAACAATTAAAGTTCTGGGCATGAACCCAGACTATCAATTTATCGAAGGTTTAAGATATGTCGACAGCCATTAGCCGCACACTGTTTTCAGGTGTTTTTGTGCTTTTTCTCCACGCATGCACTACAACGACCAGTCTCACCGGAGTATGGTATGACAAGCAGTACAGCGGCTCTTCTCTGAACAATATCATGATTATTGCAGTAACAGAAAATACCCGAAACCGACGCATTTTTGAAGACGCGCTGGTCAAACAATTTAGCCAGGTTGGCGTTAAAGCTGTAGCCAGCTACAACGTGTTCCCCGGTGTCGAAAAACTCAACAAGGAAATTATTTCTGAAAAATCAAAAAAACTAAATCTGGATGGCATCATTATTACCAGTATTACAGCGGTTGAAAATGAAGAACTCTACTACCCCCCGGCAAGCACTTATATCGCACCTCAACCTTATTACCACAATATGTGGACTTACTATCCCCAGGTTTATGAAACACACAGCTCACCCGGCTATACGGTGAAATATGAACATGTAAAGCTGGAAAGCAATCTCTACCAACCTGCTACAGGCAAATTGCTGTGGTCGGCTCAGTCTGAACTATTTGATCCAAAATCACACGATCTGAATACCGTCTCAGAATCACTGGGCTGGAAATTCGTTAAATCGCTGAACGAAGCAAAACTCATTCAAAAATAAACATTCACTCCGCTCATGGACATTATTAATAGCGCACGTGAATTTGCTGTCAGAGCACACAAGCGTATAGATCATCGGCGCAAGTACAGCCAACAACCCTACTCTGTTCATCTCGCAGCTGTTGCCAAACTGGTTTCATCTATTACTAATGACAGCAATACCATTGCTGCCGCCTGGCTACATGACATTGTTGAAGACACACCGGCCACGCTATATGAAATAGAAACTGAGTTCGGCACTGAAATTGCCCAGCTGGTTGAAAACTTGACGGATGTCAGCAAACCGGGAGACGGTAATCGAGCTGCACGTAAAACCCTGGATAGAAAACATCTCAGCAAGGCCTCGGCAAAAGCACAAACAGTAAAGCTTGCGGATCTTATCGATAACTGCAAAGACATATGCAAACATGATCCACGTTTTGCTCTGGTTTACCTAAATGAAATGGGCGATTTGCTCAAGGTTCTAAAGGACGGCAATGCTGAACTGTATCAGGAGGCTGTAAAAACACATACGCGCTGCCACCAAAAGCTGAAACTGAATGAACAGGATGACACTCAGTTTACCGAACAAGCCGGTCATGGCAAAGGTAATACTCACCTTATTCGCCTGTTTACCGAGGCCTTTTCCGCTCAGGACATTGCCGAGCCATTACGCTCATTAGATATAGATAAACCCTGTCATGCGGCATCTAAAATTATGACCGAGAACGATCTTGATATCATCATCCTGCGCGAAGATGGTTTGATCGTGGGCTATGCCCGAGGTAAAGAATTGATCGAAGGTAGTTGCCGCGATCATTTGCGAAGCTTTCGTCAGGGACAAATCGTTAACGGCGATAGTTCCTTATCAGATATAATTCACGTACTCACACGACAACAATACTGCTTCGTATCTATTCTTGGTGACGTCATCGGCTATGTCAGCCGTAGCGAAATCAATAAACCTGTGGTTCGCATGTGGCTGTTTGGGATCATCACCTTTGTCGAGATGGAACTGGTGCAGATGATTAATGAATTTTATCCTGATGATTCATGGAAAATTTTTCTCAGCTCAAAACGTCTTGAGAAATCATTGCAACTTCGCGAGGAGCGCCTGCGTCGCGGTCAACATTGTGAACTACTGGACTGTCTGCAACTAAGCGACAAGGGGCAGATTTTAATCGAAAATCAGGAACTTCTAAAAAAACTGGATATCAATTCAAAATCCACGGCTAAACGCATTATTAAAGAGCTAGAATCCCTGCGCAATAATCTGGCGCACTCACAGGATATTGTCACGTATGACTGGGCACAGATTGTGCGCCTGAGTTATCGTCTTGAGGAAACCTTTAGCCTGCGCCAAAGCTAATCGCAATGGAAGCCTCATCATTCCTTCTCACGCTTGTTGCGATAATAGTACTTGTCTTCTATCTCGCAGGACTGCTCGCAATTGTTCATGTCATCATGAATGGACGCACAACACAGGGTACGGTTGGCTGGGCCATTGCCTTACTTGAATTACCTTACATCGCACTCCCCCTTTACCTTGTCATTGGCAGTAACCGTTTTTGGGGTTATGTCAAAGCCCGGCGCAGCGGTAATACTAAATTACACCACATTGTTGACGATCTGATACATTACTCTGAAGGTAAAGATCTAACCTGCCATGCGCCTGATTCATTTAAGGATGTTATCAGTGCGCTAACAAAATTACCGCTCACTCAGGGTAACCGTGCAGAGCTCCTGATTGACGGCCACGATACCTTTGATGCTATTTTTAAATCAATCGACGCGGCCACCGATTATATCCTGGTGCAGTTTTTTATTATTCGTAATGATACGCTTGGCCGACAGCTTAAAGATAAACTAATAAACAAAGCTGAATCCGGTGTCAGGGTGTACTTTCTATACGATGAAATCGGTTCTTTTAATCTGGCCAATCGTTACCTGCGTGAACTTAAACAGGCAGGCATCGAAGTGAGTGGTTTCAAGACAACGCGCGGTTGGGCGCACCCCTTACGCATAAACTTCCGCAACCATCGAAAAATTGTCGTCGTCGATGGCAAAACAGCTTTTGCGGGTGGCTTCAATGT
>CAZIJT010000051.1:6488-9420 GCA_964539595.1 uncultured Thiohalophilus sp.
TGCACGCTGTTTTTTGTCCATGCTATAAATTCAGCGCAAACACGACTGTGGATCGTCAGCCCCTACTTTGTTCCCGATGTACAGGTAATGACCGCATTACAACTGGCTGCACTGCGCGGTGTTGATGTACGCATTATGCTTCCCGCCAAACCCGATCATTTACTGGTATATTTATCCTCCTGGTCTTACTACGAACAGGCAGAACAGGCTGGCGTTAAAATCTACCGCTACCAGAAAGGCTTCCTGCATCAAAAAGTTATGCTTATAGATAGTGACTATGCCACCGTCGGCACTGCTAATTTTGATAACCGCTCCTTTCGAATTAATTTTGAGATTACCGTTCTGGTTATCGATAAAACGTTCTGCGCAGAAGTAGAACGTATGCTGACAGAAGATTTCAGTCATTCAACGCTGGTCAGTGCTGACGAGTATTCGCAAAAACCTTTCTGGTACAAACTTGCCGTTCGCAGCGCACGGTTATTGTCACCCTTACAATAATCTGTTGGCCGAAAAACAAATTTTCTCGGCTTCAACTTCTGGACAAGTCATTTAGTGCAGCATAGGCTAGCAATATGCCTGATACATTTACAGCCTCAGAAAAAAGCAGCAGTACAGACTGGCATGCCAAACCGGTAGCCGGGGTATTCACTCAGCTGCACACCTCCGCCCACGGCCTTAAACAGAGTGAAGCCAGCACACGTTTGCAATCGTATGGTCGTAACACCCTGCCCCGTCCGCAACCCCCGAGCATGGCTAAGGTCTTTTTGCGCCAGTTCGCCAGTCCGTTAATCTATGTGTTGCTGGCAGCCGCACTGTTGTCTTTGTCGATCAGAGAATATTCGGATGCCGGGTTTATTTTTGCGGTGCTGATGATCAATGCCATCATCGGTACGCTACAGGAATATTCCGCCCAACGCGCCGCCGATTCCTTAAACCAGTTAGTCAGTACCCGTTGCCGGGTGCTGCGTGAAGGCGATACCTGGGAAATTGATGCCGAAGAACTGGTGCCCGGTGATATTGTGCTGCTGGAATCCGGTGATCGCGTCCCGGCGGATCTGCGGCTGCTGCATACTCATGATTTACAGATCGATGAATCGCTGCTCACCGGTGAATCGCTGCCTGTATTAAAGGATCCCACGATTATACTGGCGACTGACACGCTATTGGCCGAACGCTATAACATGGCCTTTGCTGGCAGTTTGATCATTCGTGGACGCGCGCAGGCGGTGGTCGTCAACACTGCACTCGCTACCGAGATGGGACATATCGCCAGCGCGATTCTCAACCGTCCACCTACCCGCGCCCCCCTGCTGGTGCGGATGGAAAAATTCACCCATTACATCGCCATACTGGTGATGCTGGCGGCTGTGATCATGGCCGCCATTGCGGCTAGTCGCGGTATGCCCACCGCTGAAATATTTCTGCTGGTAGTAGCACTGGCAGTCTCGGCTATTCCCGAAGGCTTGCCGGTGGCACTGACCGTGGCACTGGCAATCAGCATGCGCCGCATGGCACAGCGCAATGTCATTGTCCGGCGGCTGGTGGCGGTGGAAGCGCTGGGTTCATGCACCTTCATCGCCACCGACAAAACCGGCACCCTAACGGTTAATCAACTCACCGCCCGGCGCATTGTTTTTAGCCCGGATAAAGAATATGAAATCACCGGTGAAGGCATACAACCGGACGGCCAGATTCTGAGTCCACAGGGAACACCCACACCCGCCGAGCAGGCCTTGCTTGAACGTCTGTGTCTAGCAGCGGTGCTCGCCAACAACGAGGGCTTCATCGGTCATCGTGACAAGCAATGGAGTCACCACGGCGATAGCGTCGATGTTGCCCTGCTAATCATGGCGCACAAACTGGGGATTGTGAAAGAAGAAAGTCTGAACAGCTTTCCCGAACGCGCCGTGATCCCCTTTGAACCTGAACTCCGCTTTGCTGCCAGTCTCAATCAGGTCGAAGGCCAACCTCAAGTCTTTGTAAAAGGCGCGCTAGAAGCCCTGTTACCGATGTGCCGCTATATGGCCGCACCGGAAAAAGATTTACCCCTGGATACAACACAACTGGAACAACAGCTACATACGCTGGCCGCACAGGGCTATCGGGTGCTGGCACTGGCCAGCGGCACGGTCGAAACCAACATCGACCCTCATATTGAAGACCACTTCTCCCCAGAACATTTACAGGGACTCACCCTGCTGGGGCTGGTCGGCATGATTGATCCTCTGCGCAGTGAAACGCGAGCCGCAGTACAGGCCTGCCGCCGCGCCGGTATCGAGGTTGCGATGATTACCGGCGATCACCCGGCCACTGCCTTAGCCATTGCCCGTGAACTGGAAATGGCCGACTCAGCCGAACAGGTTGTCACCGGTGCACAATTAAAACAAATTGATTCAGAAGCTGAACTGGACAGGCTCACCGATAAAGTGCGGGTCTTTGCGCGGGTGGAACCCCGGCAAAAACTCGACATTGTACAGTCCCAGCAACGCAACGGCCACTTTGTTGCGGTGACTGGCGATGGCGCTAACGATGCCCCCGCCCTGCGTGCCGCCCACGTTGGCGTGGCCATGGGCAAGGCCGGTACTGAAGTGGCGCGGGAATCTGCCGAACTGATTCTTACCGATGACAACTTTGCTTCCATCGTCGCCGGGGTCGAAGAAGGCCGCATCGCCTATGCCAATGTACGCAAGGTGATCTTTCTGCTGATCTCTACCGGCGCGGCTGAAATCGTGCTGTTCATGCTCGCACTACTCGCAGGGCTGCCCCTGCCCCTGCTCGCGGTACAACTACTCTGGCTCAATCTGGTCACCAACGGCATTCAGCATATCGCCCTGGCTTTTGAACCCGGCGAGGGCGATGAACTACAACGTCCCCCCCGCGCGCCTAACGAACCTATTTTTAATCGCCTGATGCTGGAGCGCGTATTGTTATC
>CAZIJT010000051.1:9520-15690 GCA_964539595.1 uncultured Thiohalophilus sp.
TTCAACAGTCGTTCGGAAACTCGCTCCGCCCTGCTACACAATCCCCTGCGCAATCGTATTCTGTTGTTCGGTACCTTTGCTGCCCAGCTCATTCATATTGCGGCAATGTATACGCCCTGGATCAGCGATGTATTGCGCATTCAACCCGTCTCCATGCAACACTGGTTGCAACTGCTGGGACTGGCCTTGAGTGTGTTAGTCGTCATGGAGTTACATAAATGGTTACGGCGAAAATATTTTTAGCTATCAACGTTAATGTAGGTACGGCTTCAGCCGTACGGGATTGGTTTCATGTGAATGTGTACGGCTGAAGCCGTACCTACAACCGTACCTACAGTCGTACCTACCAATTTATTTAAACCAGCACCACCATTACCAGCACCACCGTTTCAATCACTTCAAGCAGCGCACCCGCTGTATCACCGGTTGTGCCATCCAGTCGTTTGAGCATCATTGTCCGCAACAACATAAAACTAAACATCACCGCAATAATGATCCATAGCCCACTCCAGCCCATCAGAAAAATAACCGCAAGGCTAATCAACAACGGCAACAAAATACCTTCGAGTGAGGAAACATATTCCGACATCGCGGAACCCAATCCACCTGCGCGCACATAAGGCGTGGTTTGAAACAGCATCGGCAAAGCCGTGCGTGCAAGTAAGGGGGAAAGAATCAGGATCAACCCGTTATCATCCGCCATGATCGCCGTCAGCGCAGCAAACTTGAGCAACAGCAATAACACGATCAACACAACCGCCGCCGGACCACTGCGCGGATCTTTCATTATTTCCAGCGTCCGTGCTTTGTCTCCCAGACCACCTAACCAGGCATCGGCGCTATCCGCCAGTCCGTCCAGATGCAGCGCGCCGGTAATCAATACCCATGTTGCTAATATCAACGCTGCCTGCAAACTATCCGGCGCATCGCCAAGCATTCCATTCAAAGCATACAATAACAAACCAATAACCAGCCCTACCAGCGGATAGTACAACAGCGAACGGCCCATCTCGCGTTGACTGATCTCGCCTATTGCCGGAACTGGCAGGCGGGTAAGAAACTGCATGGCAATAATAAAAGAACGCATTAGTCTGTCTTTTCTGAAACCCCGGCTTCGGCAAAGGTCGCCATGCCATTATGCAGCTCGCAGGCCAAACGCAGTAACGGCACGGCGATGGCCGCGCCACTGCCTTCGCCCAGTCGCATTCCTAAATCCAGCAAGGGCTGCGCATCAAGCGCGGCCATTACATGGGCATGACCGGGTTCGGCGGAAGCATGAGAATAAATAAACCAGTCAGCCGCATCAGGCGTGATCGTCACCGCTGCCAGTGCCGCAACACTACTGATAAAGCCGTCGATTAAAACAGGCAGGCCGGTGTGCGCGCAGGAAAGATACGCGCCGGTGAGCGCCACAATTTCAAAACCGCCCAGACAACGCAGGATCTCGAGTGGCTTGTCGGCGGCCAGTTGATGATGTGCTAGTGCTGAAGCGATGAGCTTGGCTTTACGTGAAACACCTTTGTCATCCAGCCCCGTACCCGGCCCGGTGAGTTCGGCGGCATCTTTAGTCAACAAGGCACAGGCTATCGCAGCAGCGGCGGTGGTATTACCAATGCCCATCTCACCGCCAATGAATAAATGGCCTTTGGCAAGTGCGACACGCTCGGCACTCTGGCGACCAGCATTTAAGGCATCGTAGAATTGTTGTTCGGTCATCGCAGGCTGCTCGACAAAATCTGCCGTGCCTGCACCTAGATGTCGATTGATAACCTTATCTAAGGAACCGGGATCACTGGCAGTACCTAAATTGATGACATTCAATGTCGCACCCAGATTTTTTGCCAGCACATTGATCGCCGCGCCGCCGCGAGAAAAATTACGCAGCATCTCCACCGTCACCGCCTGCGGAAACGCCGAAACCCCACGCGTTGCGATACCATGGTCACCCGCAAAGACGGTGATATGAATATCTTCCATGCGGGGCGCTACTGTTCCCTGCATCGCGGCCAGACGAATCGCCAGTGTTTCCAGTTTGCCCAAGGCACCGGGCGGTTTGGTTAACTGCATTTGCCGTGCCTCGGCATCGATTGCGGCCTGTTTATTTAATGGAGTACTCGGCACATTAAGCCATTCGGAAGTCATCATAATTTTCCTTTTAATAGTTGTGGTAGACCGGCAACGGTTAAAATTACGCGGTCACAAATCTGAGCCAGTTCCTGGTGAAGACGTCCGGCTTCATCACCGAAACGACGCGCAAGCTTTGCTTCGGGAACAATACCCATGCCGGTTTCATTGCTCACAAAAATAATATGCCCCGGTAAATCGACAAGACTTTCAAGCAGGGCATCCCGCTCGCGTTCCAGCATCGAGGCATCATAGGATAATAATAAATTGGTCAGCCACAGGGTCAGGCAATCCACCAGCAGACAACGATCCTCAGCCGCATGTTTTTGTAGCATCGCCGCTAAATGCAACGGCTCTTCAATCAACGTCCAGGTCGAGGGACGTTGTTGTTGATGATGGGCAATACGTTGCTGCATTTCAGCATCACCCGCCGTAGCCGTAGCGAGGTAAAATACCTCAAGCCCGGAGGCCTGCGCATGGCCTTCAGCCAACCGGCTTTTGCCGGAACGCACACCACCGAGAATCAATTCTTTCATAATATATTTTCCTGATTACCCTGTAGGTTGGGTTGAGCAACGTGAAGCCCAACAGTTCGCCATCTACCCTGCGGGCAACATGAAGCGAACATGTACGGCTGAAGCCGTACCTACACATTTATTCAGCCAACCTACAGAGCTAACAAACTATCAATCGCTTTCATATCAAGATGCTGTTCAACCGCATCGGTAAACCGATCAATCTCGGCATCACAACGTTGCGCGTAATCAGTGGTGCGACTATTGTTCAGCCCCGCCCAGTTTAATAATGCATCACAGGCTGCTGTCGATTCAAACAACCCATGCAGATAGGTTCCCAAAATCTGTCCGTCTTTTGATATCGCCCCATCATGGCCACCCCCAAGTTCAACCGCAGGGCGGTCGAGTGCAATACCGTGACTAATTCCACTGTGAATTTCATAACCCTGCACTGCGGCGTCATCAATTAATAGATGTCCCTGCACGTTGCGTAACTGTTTTTCACCGAGAAGTTTTGTTGTCATTTCCAGAAAACCGAAGCCAGCACAACCGCCGCTGTGATCTTCTATTGCATCCGGATCATGAATCGCCTGTCCCAGCATTTGAAAGCCGCCACAAATGCCAATCAACTTTCCACCGTAACGCAGGTGGCGATAAATAAACTCTTCCCAGCCCTGCTCGCGTAGCCAGGCCAGATCCGCACAGACATTTTTACTGCCCGGCAGAATAATCAGATCGGCTTTAGGTGTTTCGTCAATCGCTCCTACAAAGTCCAGCTTAACTTGCGGGTGCAGGCGCAGAGGATCAAAGTCGGTATGATTACTCAGACGAGGCAGGGTTGGCACAATCACATTCAAATGTGTATCGTCCAGCTCTTCGGCATTTGCGTGCGCCAGACTGTCTTCACTTTCCAGATGCAGATGATGCAAAAAGGGCAACACGCCGATGACCGGTTTACCGGTGCGATCTTCCAGCCAGTCGAGACCGGATTGTAATAAGGCAATGTCACCACGAAAACAGTTGATCACCATGCCTTTCACCAACGCCTGTTCGGATTCACTTAGTAATGACAGAGTGCCAACCAGATGCGCAAACACGCCGCCTCGGTTGATATCAGCAATCAACAACACTGGACAGTTCACCTCTTCGGCAAAACCCATGTTGGCGATATCATTTTCACGCAGATTAATTTCAGCCGGACTGCCTGCGCCTTCGACTAACACCACATCATATTGTTGTTGCAGGCGTTGAAAGGATTCGAATACCGCCTTGCGCGCTGTTAACTTATAATCATGGTAGGTAACGGCATTCATGTTACCAATCGCATGGCCGTGAATAATCACCTGTGCGCCGATGTCCGTATTCGGTTTAAGCAGGATAGGATTCATGTCTGTATGCGGTGCAAGTCCGGCCGCCTGCGCCTGCAACGCCTGCGCCCGGCCAATCTCACCGCCATCCACCGTCACCGCTGAATTGAGCGCCATATTCTGCGGTTTGAAAGGCGCAACGCTGATCCCACGACGCGCCAGACTTCGACATAGCGCGGTGACCAGCACACTTTTACCGGCATCCGAAGTCGTCCCCTGAATCATCAACATACTCATCGACCCGCTGCCTCACAACAGTGGGGTGAACTTTCATCAAATCCCGCCAATGCCGATTCAAGCCGCCGCCATTGCTGTTCATTCGCAGGCAAGCCAAAACGTAAACTCGCTGGTTCATTAAACAAACGAACCAGAATGCCCTGTTGCGCCAGTTGTTGATGAAGAGATTCGGCCAACGGTGTTTTCAACCATTGAAACAAAACGGTACCGCCATCCGGGTTTACATTATATTTTTGCAACAACCTTTGCAATCGTCGTCCCTGTTGGAGCAGCGACTGCCGAGTCTGCACCTGCCAGAGTGTATCCTCCAGAGCCGCCATCGCAATCACCCGCGACGCTCCACTGATCGGCCAGGGGCCTAATTGTTCTGCCAGACGATGCAGAATATTTTGCTCGGCCAATACAAAGCCCACCCTCGCCCCTGCTAATCCAAAAAACTTGCCCAGCGAACGCAATACGATCAAGCCTTCACGATCACTGTAGGCCGCCAGTGAATTTTCCGGTGTCGCATCCATGAAAGCTTCATCGATAATCAAGCTACCGCCGCCTGAAACAAGGTGTTGGTGCCAACGCAATAGTTGTGCGGAAGAAAACAAATGGCCGGTGGGATTATTGGGATTAACGAGCAACAGAATATCGAGCGTATTTAACTGCGCCTCAATCTCATCGACCGCCAGCAGGCAAACTTCAAATCCGGCACGCCGCCAGACATAAGCATGTTCCGCATAAGCGGGCGTCAACATGCCCACGCGACATTGATCTTTGTGCGCCGCGTACAACTGCGGCAATGTTTGAATCGCCGCCTGTGAACCGGCCACCGGCAAACAATGCGCCGCAGCATAATAGTGTTGTGCAACTTCGATTAGACCATCGTCATCTTCTGGTAATCGTGACCAAACGCTGGCCGGAATATCGCACAGCGGCCAGCCCTGCGGATTCAGACCGGTAGATAAATCTAGCCATTCATCCACTGCGATGCCATAAGTCTGTGCGGCATGACGTAATCGGCCACCGTGCTCAAGCAAGTTGAAGCCCTCCCCAGATCAGGATCAATACAAACACCCACAGGCCAAGACTACGCCGCAGCAACTTCACTGCCTGATCAATGTCTTCGGCTATGGGCAACGATCCGTATCCCAGTTGCGGACGTTCTTGCATCTGACCATGATAAACAGCCGCACCGCCCAGTTGTAAAGCCAGCGCCCCTGCACCGGCTGCCATCACTGGTCCGGCGTTGGGACTGGCGCATTGTTTGGCCTGGGTAAACCAGCAGCGCATCGCATTGATGAATTTTCCAGTAACGGCATAACTCAACGCGGTCAGACGCGCCGGAATAAAATTTAACAGATCATCCAGCCGCGCCGCCGCCCAGCCAAAGTGACGATAGCGCGGTGTTTTGTAACCCCACATGGCATCAAGAGTATTCACCAGTCGATAAAATAATACGCCCGGCGCACCGGCAATCAAAAACCAGAAGAGCGGTGCAAATAAAGCATCATTGCCATTTTCCAATGTGGATTCAATCGTCGCACGCGCCATGTCCTGTGGTTTCATTTTTTCAGTATCGCGACTGACCAGATAAGAAGTGTATCGACGGGCAAGCGGCATATCTTTTTTTAATAAGGCATCACGCACCTGATAAGCATGTTCGATCAAACTGCGCGCGCCGATGGCAAGATAAAGCACCCCGATGTTAAGCAGGAGTGCTATCGCCTGCCACTGTTCGATATATAAGATCAGGCTGGTTAACGGCAGCGTCAATAATACAAGACCCAAGGCACCAGACAATCGTTGTAGGTGCGGCTTCAGCCGTATCTGTGCGGCTGAAGCCGCACCTACAGGGGTAATATTAAGATTGCCTTCCACTCTTGTCGCCAGCCAGCCAAAGCCCACCAGTGGGTGCGCACGAGGTGGTTCACCCAGTAGC
>CAZIJT010000052.1:0-5751 GCA_964539595.1 uncultured Thiohalophilus sp.
CTTTGCGCCCCTGGCGTCTTAGCGCCTTTGCGTTGTATCCTGTTTTCATACTTCATTGGCAATCGCTATTCGTTCTTCTACATAGTCAAAGAAACGCTCGATATCTGCGGCATCACGAGTACGCGCCATTTTCGGCAGGCTATCAAGGAAGGTTCGACCATAGGGTTTATCCAGCAGGCGTGGATCACAGATCATTAAAATACCGTGATCATTCACGTCACGAATCAGCCGCCCGACACCTTGTTTTAAAGCAATTGCAGCATTGGGCAACTGAAAATCCATGAAGGGGTTTTTTCCCTGTTTACGCATCGCTTCGATACGCCCCTGCAAAACCGGATCACCCGGTGAAGCAAACGGTAACTTGTCGATAATCACACAGGATAACGCCTCACCACGCACATCCACGCCTTCCCAGAAACTACTGGTGCCCAGTAACACCGCATTGCCCAGCTTACGAAATTTTTCCAGCAATATATCGCGAGGTTCATCTCCCTGTACCAATAGAGGAAATTCAAAATCATCTTCCAGCAATTCTGCTGCTTCACGCAACGCTCGATGCGAAGTAAATAATAAAAAAGTTCGGCCACCACAGCTTTCGATTACTGGCCGTGCGCAAGCGATCACGGCACGGGTATAGTCACGGTCATTAGGTAACGGTAAATCGCGCGGCACATAAAACAAAGACTGATGGTAATAATCAAATGGGCTATCCCACTGTACGGTCTTCGCCTCAGTCAAGCCTAGCTGCTGCTGAAACAAATCAAAATGATCACCGACCGCCAATGTTGCCGAAGTAAAAATCCAGGCCGCATTGATTTCCGCCAGTCGCGCCTGAAAAATATCGGCAATGCTTAAAGGTGTTAAGTGTATTGAAAAAGATCGTTTATGAATTTCATACCAGTGAATTTGATCCTCACTTGAAATTCCCGTTAAACGCGTAAAGCCATCATCTAATTCAGAACCGCGACGCAGGCAATTATCCAGCCCCTTGCTACGTTCAGACAAGGGCTTGAGTGTGGACTGTAATTTTTCAAGCGCCAAGCTGACTTTGTCAATCGCCGCCAGCAGCTCTTTATTACCCGCTTCATCACGCCATATGCCTCGACCAGTTTTTAATTCAAAGGCAAGACGCATATCCTGCGCCGCTGTTTGCAGGGCATCGGTAACGGTAGAAAAATCCCGACCTTCATTGATGTCGGTGATGTACTCGGCTTCGGCATCACGCGCCAGTTCCATTAACTGCTGACTGCTGATCGACGTACCGAAAAAACCGGAAGCCACATCGGGCAACTGATGCGCTTCATCGATAATAAACGCATTGGCCGCTGGCAGTAATTCACCGAAGCCGCCTTCCCGCAAGGCCATATCAGCAAACAGTAAATGATGATTGACCACGACCACATCCGCCGCCTGTGCCTGCCGTCGGGCTTCGATCAAATAACATTTATCAAAAAAGCCACACTCACTACCCAAACAATTATCCGCGCCCGAGGTAACCCTCGACCATACTGAATCGGATTCCGACAACTCAGATAACTCAGACACGTCGCCAGATTTTGTCTGCACCGACCAGCTGCGGATCAACTGAATTTTCTTCGCCATATCACGACTGCTATAACGACCTTCTTCGGCCACCTCCAGTCGATGTAAACAAAGATAATTACTTCGGCCTTTTAATAAGGCGACTGTAACTGGCACTTGCAGTGCTTTGCGCACCACCGGTAAGTCGCGATGAAAAAGTTGATCCTGCAAATTTTTGGTGCCGGTGGAGATGATCACCTTTTGCCCGGAGAGTAGTGCTGGGACTAAATAGGCAAAAGTTTTACCGGTGCCGGTGCCAGCTTCGGCAATAAGAATAGATTGCTCGGCTAACGTATCAGCAACGGCTTCGGCCATCGCCTGCTGTTCGGCACGGGGCGCAAAGCCTTCAACGTGTTTTGCCAGCAGACCATCCTGGCCTAAAATGTCACTTGGGGTATTCATGAATATAACCGTTTTGCAACCCGCTGTTACCGAAACCTTTGGTGGGCAGTGCCCACCCTACAACATATAGAAAAGCGTAGGGTGGGCACTGCCCACCATGCTGCACCCTGTCAGTTCCCCTGCCAAACAAGCTCGGCAATTTTTTTAAACCGCGCCACTGACATCGCGCCGCGTTTGCTGCGCGTACTGTCTTCAAGCGCATCGACGACGACATTATGTTCGGCACGATATATTTCTGTAGTTTGAAAATCACTGTCCATAAGCACTAACACTAACGCATCCCAGTCCTGCTCCAGTTTTATCTGGCCAATGCGCTGACCCGATTTGCTTTCATCAAAAATAGCGCGTCCCTTGATCTGGATCTTTTTTCCTTCTTTATCATAGGCATCAAAACCACCCGCGCTGTCTTCAACTTCAAGCTCTAACAATCGACAGGCATCGTGACGGGAGATCTCTGCGCTAATGCCCAGCGACTTGCCAGTAGTCCGCCGATATTCGGCGGCTATACGTCGCGCCTCGCCCATTAATTTATCAACCGCATACAGTGTCAAAGCAACAACCTTTTAATCTCGCTGGGTTTAATTTTCCGCAGCTTGCAGCGAAAATTTGTAGCTACGGCTTCAGCCGTATATGTTCGCCTAAAGGCGAACCTACAACGAATACTAATTGAAAGAATTATAGGGTAATTCTGGCTCAGACCCTAATCAGCGGCCAGTGCCTCGGCACGCGCCTGCGCCTTGCGTGCAGCCTGAGCATTACCCTGTTGTGAACGAGCATGGGCGATGATGCGCCAGTTATCCGCCTGCAGGATCCGATCAGTATGTTCCATGCTATTGGACTTTGCCGCAAGACCCACGGCCTGATCCAGCTGTCCCTGATTCAAACGCAACTTTGCCATGTAGTGCCAGAGCGTAGCATTGCTCGGTTCAATTCGTAGCGCCCGTTCCAGTTGTGCTTCTGCCACCTCAAGTTGACCGGCTTTTGCCGCTACACGCGCTTCCTGTAACAGGCTCAACACTGCCTGATTGCTTGAAGCCGAAGGCCGCACCTGAAGCAGACCAGCTTCTTCTTTTGTTTCAGGCGCGGGTTGTTTTGTGCTGACGCTACAGGCGGTCATCAATACAGGCAGAAGAAAAAACAACACACGAATTTGTATTAACATTCAATCAGCAACCTTCAAAACGTAGCAATAAACTTCCCCGCAGCAAGTGACGGGGTATGAGTGGTAGGTTCGCCTTAAGGAGTACATGTACGGCTGAAGCCGTACCTACAGGTGCTCGATGCAGGGAATTACTCGCAACAACATTAAAAATCATCATCCATCATACCACCCTGTAGACATTCAGCCTGTTCCGTTGGCACGCTACCGGGGCGAAATGGCAGATACAGGGCATCTTCACAGTCCTCGGCGCTTAGGCGGCCACTGTGAAAATCAATCCACTCATAGTCCAGTGACGGTAACTCCAGCAGTGACAGCGGCTGCGTATCGATATTGCTCATAAACCCAGCCCAGAGTTTGAGTGCGCCGCTAGCGCCACTGAGTCCCAGTGGCTGGTTGTCATCGCGCCCCAGCCAAACAACGGCCAGATGGGAACCGGAATATCCGGCAAACCAGCTATCACGCAGATCATTGGTGGTACCGGTCTTGCCTGCCACTTCCAGCCCGTCCGCCAATAAATTTTGCAGACTACGCGCAGTGCCAACATGGGTCACGGCATTTAGCGTCCGGTTTATCATTTCAATGTTCTCACTATCAAAAACCTTCTCGACCGTCACCGGAAAGCGTTTCAATGCGCGACCATCTGCCGCCAGCACCTCACGCACTGCACGCAGCGGGCTGTTAAAGCCGCCCGCCGCAAGCGTCTGATACATGCTGGTAATCTCATAAGGGCTGAGATTAACCGCGCCAAGCAACATCGATGGGTAGGCAGGAATGGTTTTTTTTATTCCCAGACGATGCAGGGTATCGGCGATGGACTCAAAGCCCAATGACATTCCCAGCCTGACTGTGGCCTGATTATAGGAACGCATCAAGCCACTCACCAGCGGTACACGCCCGTGAGATTTGCCGTCATAATTACGTGGCGACCAGTGCGAATCATCCTGCCCTTTGAGGGTCAACGGCGTGTCATCAATCAAACTGGCAAGACTCTCTGCGTGTTCAAGTGCGGTTAAATACACCGCCGGTTTGATCAACGATCCCACCGGACGCGAAGCATCTAAGGCACGATTGAAACCTGCATAGGCTGGATTCCGATCCCCCAGCAAAGCCAGCACTTCGCCATTGCTGGTATCGGTAAGCACCACCGCAGTTTGCAGCTTGCCATCCAGTTTACGTTGACGATCAAGTCGGGGTAACCACTGCTTCGCGGCCATCTCAACCTGTTGCTGAATAGCCGGATCAAGCGTGGTAAAGATCCGCAAACCTTCAGCACTGAGATCCTCGGCTCGATAGTCTCGCTGTAACTGTCGACGCACCAGCTGCATGAAGGCGGGATAAGCACCGGCAAGGCTCGGTGATCGCGGTACCACACGTAATGGTTTTTTGGCCGCCGCCATTTCTTCTGTCGCTGAGATAATTTGTTGTTCTGCCATGATCGACAACACCAGGTTACGACGTTTACGCAATCGTTCGGGATGCCGTCGAGCATGGTAATAGGACGGCCCACGCACCAGTGCGATCAGGGTCGCAATTTGCTCCAGTTTCAGCGTCGCCAGTGGTCGGTCAAAATAATAACGACTGGCCAGTCCAAAACCGTGGATGGCACGTTTACCATCTTGCCCCAGATAGATTTCATTAAGGTAGGCTTCGAGAATTTCATCCTTGGCGTAATGCCATTCCAGCAGTAACGACATATTGGCTTCGTTGAACTTACGCCACAGGGAACGCTGGTTGCTAAGAAAAAAATTCTTTACCAATTGCTGGGTCAGGGTGCTACCACCCTGCACCAGCTTCCCGGCACGCAGATCTGCCCATAGCGCCCGCGCCAGCGCACGAGGATCCAGCCCATGATGCTGATAGAAGGCACGGTCTTCCAGCGCAATGAGTCCCTGACGTAGCGCTAATGGCGCATCTTGCAGTCGGATCAACAACCTGTCTTCATGATGCGCGGGATAAATACGGCCAATCACCGCAGGCTCCAGCCGTGCAATATTGACGGCTTCGCCATTGGCACGATTCTCAAGCGCCACCACTTTTCCATCAACCACCCGCAGGCGTAATTGACGTGAGCTTTCAAAGCTATCCCCATACTGAAATGCCCGGGTGATAATTTCAAAATCATTAGCCTGTAGTGAAAAGCTGCCTTCAGATTGCGCATCTATAACCGGTCGATAACCGGAGAGTTTGATTTCCCGCAGCAGCTGATCCACGCCCAGCTTTTTCCCCACATAGAGTTCCAGTGGCCGCGCATAAACCGTGGCCGGTAATGCCCAACGTTTACCTTCAAACTGGTTGCGAATAATTACATCCAGATAAATAAAATAGGCCAATAAAATCAGGAGGACAGATAAAAACAGGCGACCACGGTAGCGTTTAAAAAAAGAAGTCTTACGTTTCCGAGAGGCTGTTGTTTTTGCTGAACGCTGAGCGGCTGCTTTCTTGCGAGCTGCTTTTTTTGCCGAGGTTTTTTTTAAAACACTGCCGCGCTTTTTACTTCGGGAAGACGTGGGCTTGCGTTTGCGTGCAGGAGATTTAGGCATGCTTTAATTTAAGTTTGTACCGCAAAGGGAGGTATTTTTATAGCTGAATAATTTATAACTGAACAA